>NZ_JBHSUM010000028.1:0-40795 GCF_042660605.1 Nitratireductor sp. GCM10026969 | reverse complement strand
CGAAGGCGTGCAGGCGCGACATCAGCCAGGCGGCATGCCAGCCGGCTTCCCGGTCCTGGTCGTAGAGGGCACCGAGTGCCGCTGCCGGCGGGTAGTCGGGCGCCAGCGGCGGGCGCAGCCGCTGCACGCGCCCACCTTCCTGATCGATGAAGACCGGCGCGTTCTCCCGTCCCGTACTGTCGCGCATCGCAGCGACGAGATCGCGCACCTGCTCCACCTCGGCGATGTTGCGTGCAAACAGGATGAAGCCCCAGGGGCGCTCGTCGCGGTAGAAAGCCGCTTCGTCGCGCTCGAGCCGGGTGCCGGCGGCCCCGAGAATCATCGCCTTTGATTCGCTCATGCCAAAAGCATAGCCGGATCTGCCCGGATTGGACACGCCCGGTCCTGCCGGCCTCCCCGCCTGAGGGACAGCACTACTGCGAGACGAAGCAGTTTCCGCCGGCGGATTTCAACTGGCTGCAGAGCCGGACGGCTTCGTCCTTGGAGGAGGACGGGATGCGCACCCGGTAGTATGTCCCCTTCCCGGCAATGTCGGCCTTGACGATGTTGACGCCCCTGCCCTGCAGAAGATTGCCGTAACGCTGGGCCAGTTCCTGGTAGGACTGCTGCGCATCCTGCGCGGAGGGCTGGGAGGCGATCTGCACCGACCAGCCGGAAGCGGCCGCCGAGGGTGGGACCGGCTGCGATTCAGCGGCCGCTACCTGCGTCGGCGCCGAATTCGATTGCGCGGTCTGCGAAGCCTGCCCACTCGGCTGCTGCTGTGTATTGGCGATGTTGGCCGGGCGCGAGGGTGGAATGGGAGCCGAACTCGGGATCGGAGCGTCCGTCGTCTCGGGAGCGTCCGTCGTCTCGGTTGCGCCGGCGGTGTCCACCGCCGCCGTCTCGGCAGTGTCGGGCGCATTGCCCTCCGCCGCCGCACTTTGCCCTCCGGCAGGAGCCGATTGCCCTCCGGCAGAGGCCGAGGCAGTCTCCTGCGGCTCGGGCATTTCTCGTGGCACCATCGTGCCGTCGGGCCGCACCACCAGGGAGCGGACACGGCGCGGCGCGAGTGCCGCGACTTCCGTTTCGCCCGCGGCGGCTTCCTCGAGCGAATTGTCCAGACGGTCCTCGCGCTTGTCCGACCCGCCCTCCACCACGGCGGGGGTCGCGCCGGACGAACCCGTCACGCCCGGGAGGTCGAGCGGTTCCTCGGCGGTGGAGACGAGCTCCGCCTGCGCCGGAACGGCATCGCCCGCTTCCTCTCCGGAAACGCGCTTGTAGACCTGGTTGTCCTGATTGGGAATGACGGTCCCGCCGGGATCCTCCGGCTGCACCTTCACAGGCTCGTTGTCCGCCTTCACCAGCACGGGACCGGAGGATTCGCCGCCATTGAACGTCAGCGCGAAAACCGTCACTCCGCCGAGGATGACGACACCACCCGCCACGGCGGCCGCAAGGAGCGCCCGCGATCCGGAACGGCCACGTTCGGTTTCGACGGGAGGTTCGATCCCCGGCGCTGGCGCCAATCCTGCCCCGACAGGTTGTTCCGGCAGATGCTCCCAGTCGCGGGAATAGGTCTCGGTGAAATCGCCGTTCAGGTCTTCCGGATAGGGCGCTTCGGCCGGCCCGGAAGCGTTGGCCGCCGTGCCGGCGACCCCCAGCCCCGCCGCAATGCCGGCAGCCAGAAATTCGTCAAGACGTTCGTCCTCGGAAGGGGAAGCAGGCGCGGCATCGATCGCCGCCGCCTCGGTTTCTTTCCAGTTCGCCTCCGAAACTTCCGGCAGATCGCCCGTCTCGCCGAAGGCGCCCGCCAGCAGTTCGTCGATCTCGTCGAGTTCCGCCGCCGGCTTCACCTCCTCGCGATGGGGGACGTCCGGAACGTCGAGCGTGTCGGCAACAGCGACCGCCTCCTCGGGGACGTCGACGGTCTCGATCTCGGGGGGCAGTTCCGCAGCACCCGCATAAGGCAGCGCTTCCTGGGGATCGTCCGCTTGCGTGGAAAGTTCCTCGACATGCGGCTTGTCATTGCCGCCGAATATATGCTCCAGCGACCAGTCACCGAACGCTCCACCAGAACTGTCGTCGGTGGATTGGGGCAACGGCGCAGGCTCTTCTGCCTGTGCCGTATCCTCCTCCCGCCCGGTGGGAAGCGCCAGTTCCGGCGCCAGACGATAGGTCGCGGTGGCGGCATCGGCGGCGGTGAAGATGCTTGCCGGCAACGGCTCGGGATCGGTCTCGGCGGTCACGTCTTGCCGTTGCGGCGCCTCCGCCTCCTGAAAAGACGCGAACGACAGAGCCGCCTCCAGCGAAGCGGGCTCGGCTCTGTCGGCGAAAACTTCGTCACCAGCGCTTTCGGGAGAAGTGAAATCGGAATCGAGCGCGGCGAAATCCTCCTCGCGGATCACGAAGGGCTCAACCTCGCCATCGCCCTCCCCGAATCCCTCCTGCCGCGGCGCGCTCGCATCCGGCGCGCCAAAACCATCCTGAGGAAATTCCGGCTGGGCGGGAACGGACGCTTCATCATCTGCCGAGAAGGCCTGATCCAGGCCTGCCTCGAGGGCGGCATCCAGTTCGGAATCGGCAAACCCCGACATCTCCGCCTCGGCTTCCCGTGCGGGTTCGGCATACGCCTGCGCGGACGCAACATCTTGCGGCAAATGCGGCTCGACCGGCTCGATTTCGGAAATGCCTGACTCGACAGGCTGTTCTTCTTGCGGCACAGCAGGATGGAGGGTAAAGGTCTCGCCCTCCTGCGGTGCGTCGGGTTCGTTCTCGTCGAGCCCGCCCATCAGTTCGTTCTCGAGCTCGAGCGCGAGATCGTCCGCCGGCTGCTCCTCCGCTGCCGGGCGTGACTCCGGGCGCGGATTGTGCCCCATGATTCGCGTCAGTTCCGCGAAGGGGTCGTCCTGGGTCAGATCGTTCCGATCCGCCGCGTTCGAATAATTGCTGTCAGCCATGCCTTTTCCCACACTCGGTCGGACGCCGGCGACGTCACACTTGAAGTTGGCCCTATCAGCGCATTGTGGGCAAAAGGTGACAGTTTTCCGCCTGCGATTTCAGCGCATTTCTGCCGGCGCATCCACCCCCACGAGCGCCAATCCAGAACTCACCACGTCGCCAACGGCCTGCACCAAACCCAGCCTAGCGCGGGTTAACTCTGGATCGTTAACTTTAACAAATCGTAAGTCGTCTGTCTCGGTGCCCCGGTTCCACTGTGCATGGAACTGGCTGGCGAGGTCGTAGAGGTAGAAGGCGACGCGGTGCGGCTCCAGCGCCTCGGCAGCACTTTCGATCAGACGCGGGTACTCTGCCAGCTTGCGGATGAGCGCGATCTCGCCCTCGTCCTTGAGCCGGTGCAGCGCGCTGCGCATGGCCTCGCGATCGAAGTGGTCGACGCCGAGTTGCTCGCGTGCCTGGCGGAAAACGGAGTGGCAGCGTGCCGAGGCATACTGCACGTAGAAGGCAGGATTGTCCTTGGACTGCTCTGTCACCTTGGCGAAATCGAAGTCGAGCGGCGCATCCGATTTGCGGTAGAGCATCATGAAGCGCACGGGATCGCGCCCCACCTCGTCGATGACCTCGCGCAGCGTGATGAACTCCCCTGCCCGCTTCGACATGCGCACCGGCTCGCCGCCGCGATAGAGCTTGACGAGTTGGCACAACAGAACTGTGAGCTCCAGTTCGCCGCCGGAGATCGCCCGGGCGAGCGCTTCCAGGCGCTTTACATAGCCGCCATGGTCGGCCCCCAGCACATAGATCAGCTTCTCGAAGCCGCGCGCGTATTTGTCCTTCATGTAAGCCACATCGGCGGCGAAATAGGTGAAGCTGCCGTCGGACTTGATCAGCGGCCGGTCTATGTCGTCCCCCACCTCCGTGGAGCGGAAGAGCGTCTGCTCGCGATCTTCCCAGTCCTCAGGAAGCTGCCCCTTGGGCGGCGGCAGCTTGCCCTTGTAGACGTGCCCCTTCATGGTCAGGTCGTTGATGGCCGAACGGATCGCCCCGCCATTGCCGGCATGCAGCGAGCGTTCGGAGAAGAAGACGTCGTGGTGCACGTTGAGGGCCGCGAGATCGTCGCGGATCAACGCCATCATGGCATCGATGGCGCGGTCTCTGACGGTGGCCAGCGCGTCCGCCTCGGGCATTTCGAGAAGTTTCGTTCCGAACTCCTCGGCGAGCGCCCGGCCGACCGGCACGAGATATTCGCCCGGATAGAGGCCTTCGGGGATCTCGAGCACGTCCTCGCCCAGCGCTTGCCGGTAACGCAACATCACCGAGCGTGCCAGCATGTCGATCTGCGCACCGGCGTCGTTGATGTAGTACTCCTTGGTGACGTCGTACCCGGCAAAGGACAGGAGATTGGCCAGGGCATCGCCCACCACGGCACCGCGGCAATGGCCCACATGCATTGGGCCGGTGGGATTGGCCGAGACAAACTCGACATTGACCTTGTGCCCGGCACCCACCTGCGAGCGGCCGTAGTCGGTGGCCAATCCCAGCATTTCGCCGAGCCGCGCCTGCCAGAAACCGTCGCCGAGCCTGAGATTGACGAATCCGGGGCCGGCCACGCTGGTTTCGGCCACGTCCGGATCCTCGGCAAGGACCGCCGCCAGCCGCTCGCCAAGGGCGCGCGGGTTTTCGCCCGCGGCCTTGGAAAGAACCATCGCGGCGTTGGTGGCTAGGTCGCCGTGGCTGGGATCGCGCGGCGGCTCGATGGTGACACGCGAGAAGTCGAGCGTCCTGCCTTCCTGGGCCTCGAGGCCGAGCGCCTTCACGGCGTTGAGGACCCGATCGGAAAAATCGGCGAAAATGTTCATGGGGAGATGTCCCGGATCAAGATACCATCGGCTGGGCGCACGCCGCCGCAAGCCGCCTGCGGCCTATCGCAAATCCGGAGAACGGTCAAACAGGCGCTCGTGTTCTTTCAGGGCGTAGGTATCGGTCATGCCGGCCAGGAAATCGGCCACCGCACGCGCCTTGATGCGCGCCTCCGCCCGGTCGAGTCCTTCGCGCCACCCCTCCGGCATCTTGCGCGGATCGGCGAAGTAGGCATCGAACAGCTCGCGCACCACGCGGTCGGCGCGGCTGCGTACGGCCAGCACGTCCGGGTGACGGTAGAGATTGGCGTAGAGGAAGGATTTCAGTTCCTTCTCCTGCGCCGCCATTCGGGGAGAAAATGCGACGATTGTGCGTCCGGCATCCCGCACCTCGTCCACTGAACGAGGATTCAGGACGCCGAGATTGGCGCGCACCGTCGCGATCACGTCCTCGACCATCAGCGTGATCTGCCGGCGCATCAGCTCATGGCCCGTGCGTACCGGATCGAGATCGGGATAGCGCTCCTTGACCGCGTCGAGGATGCGGCCGGGCAGCGCCACCGTGCACAGCATGTCGAGCGTGATCAGCCCGGAGCGCAATCCGTCATCAATGTCATGCGCGTCATAGGCGATGTCGTCGGCGATCGCCGCGCACTGCGCCTCCAGGCTCGCGAAGCGGTCGAGCTCGAGATCGTGCAGCGCCGAATAGGCGCTTATGGCGCGCGGCACCGGCCCCTCCAGCCCGTTGCCGTCCCTGTCGGTCAAAGGTCCGTTGTGCTTGACGAGACCTTCCAGCGTCTCCCATGCGAGATTGAGCCCGTCGAATTCGGCATAGCGCCGCTCCAGCCGCGTCACGACGCGCAGGGATTGCGCGTTGTGGTCAAAGCCGCCCCAAGGCGCCATCTCGTCGTTCAGCGCCTCCTCGCCCGTGTGGCCGAAAGGAGTGTGTCCGAAATCGTGCACCAGCGCCACGGCCTCGGCCAGGTCCTCGTCGCAGCACAGCGCGCGCGCCAGCGCCCGGGCGATTTGCGCCACCTCGATCGAGTGGGTGAGTCGGGTGCGGTAGTGATCACCCTCGTGGGCGATGAAGACCTGGGTCTTGTGCTTCAGGCGGCGAAAGGCGGTGGAATGAATGATTCGGTCGCGGTCACGCTGGAAAGGCGTGCGGGTCCGACTTTCGGGTTCCGGGTGGAACCGCCCGCGCGAGCGTGCCGGATCGCAGGCGTAGGCCGCGCGCGGCCGGTAGCCGAAGCCGATGCCGTCGAGATCTGCCGGGCCTGCCATGTCTGCCGCTTGTTGACTTGCCGTCTCAGCGTTCATACCTATGATCCGTGTGTGAAAGCAAGGTGACCTCCCATGGGCATTGATGCGAAGACCGATATGAAGGGCGTCGATCTCACCGAGGCGGCGGCCAAACGCATCGTGCAGATTCTCAAGGACGAACCCGGCAAGATGGGGCTTCGCGTGTCCGTGGAGGGCGGCGGCTGCTCCGGCTTCTCCTATAAGTTCGACCTCGTGGAGAGCCGCAACGACGACGACTCCATCATCGAGAAGGACGGTGCGACGGTGCTGATCGACGAGCTCTCCCTGGTCTATATGGGTGGCTCGGTCATCGATTTCGTCGACGATCTGATCGGCCAGTCCTTCCAGATCAGGAATCCGAATGCCGTCGCATCCTGCGGCTGCGGAACGAGCTTCTCGATCTGAGCATCCTCAGCCCGGGCACCGGAAGCAACGCTTTCGCCTTTTCATTCAGCAACTTTGCGATCCATTTTCCCATGGAACTTCGGAACCGCGCCCCCGCACAGCGGTTATACCGAAGAGGAATACCGAGGAGTTTGGACCGATGCTGAAGAGAATGCTCAAAGCCGCCGTCTTCGCCGGTGGGATTCTCCTTCCCGGCGCGGCTTTGGCGGTGCCGGCCATGGTGACGGCGGATCTCAACGTGCGGAGCGGGCCGGGCACGCAACATCAACGCATCGCGACGATCCCCAACGGCTATCGTGTCGACGTGGACGGCTGCCTGCGCGGTTACAACTGGTGCCGCGTCGATTGGGCCGGCCCTTCTGGCTGGGTGTCGGGCAACTATCTCGCCTATCTCGAAGGCGGTTATCGGCAACCTTTGCCGCAAGTCGGCGTCGGGATCGGCGTTCCCATCATTCGTTTCGAGATCGACCGGGACCGGGATCGGTACGATCGCCGCTGGCGTCACCGCGACCGGTGGGACCGTGACCGGCGGCACCGGGACCGGGATTGGCGGCGGGATCGCGATCGTCATGCCGGGTGGCGTGACCGCGACCGTGGCCGGGACCGGAACCGGAACCGTGGCCGGGACCGCGAAGACACGCCGGACTGGCTCAGGGATTGGGTGCCACCCTGGGAGCGGGACTGAGGCGAAAGGACCGCCCCGGCGGTCCTTTTTCAATCGGTAACCGCCCGCAGTTCGTCCAGGTTTTTCGCGTTTGAAAGAAAGAGCGCGATGGGCTGCAACGTTTTCACCCGCGCGAAGGCGATGGTGATAGCCATCGTCATGGGAACGGCGAGAAGCGCACCCAAAAGCCCCCACACCCAGGTCCAGAACATCAGAGCCACCAGAACCACAAGCGGCGAAAGCGACAATTGCCGTCCCTGCAGCCTCGGGTCGACATAGTTGCCCATCACCTGCTCGATGACGATCAGCCCGGCGGCAATGATCAACGCCGTCGCGGGATCACGTTGAAGAAAGGCAAGTCCCACCGGCAGGGCCCCGGCGATCAAGGAGCCGATCGTGGGAATGAAGTTCAGCAGGAAAGCCAAAAGCCCCCACACCAAAACGAAATCGAGCCCCCACCACCAGATCCAGGACATATACAGAAGCGCCGTTGCAACGCCGAGCACCGTCCGCACCACGAGGTAGCGGCGGAACCGGGAGGCCGTCGCCTCGACCACGTGGTATAGTGTCCGGCCTTCGGTTTGTGATGTTGCGGCTGAGACTTTCGCCATAAAGGACGGCGTCTCCACGAGCATCAACAAGACCAGAAAGAAGAGCAGGGTCAAAATCCCACCGGAACTCCAGATCGACTGCACGACGGTGGTCGCAAGCGACATCAGCGGATCGATCAGGCGTTCGACGACCGGCGTGTCGCCACCGCCCTGCTCTTCGGCAACGGCCATCCACTGGCCGATCCGATCGGCGAATTGTTGCAACGCGGTCTGATAGCGCGCGAGCCCGGTTGCCAACTGGCGCGCGGCAAAGAGAATGCCCAGCGAGAATAGCGCGAAGACTGACACCATGACCGCCAGCGCGGCCGCATGGCCGATCCACGCGAGCGGGCGCGGCATGTGCCGGCTGATCCAGGTGTCGACCGGCCAGATCGCAAGTGCGGCAAAGAAAGCCATTGCGAATGTCGAGGTGATCCACGCGGTCTGACGCAGGGCTGTCACGATCAGAATGGTTGCGATGGCAAAGAGCAACCAGAACGCGGCGCCCGGCGCCTGCGGTCCCTCCGGCCCTCCACCGGCCCTGGTGGTCGCCTCTGTCAACGCCTACTCCTCTCCGGAGGAATTACCACGCCAGCGCTCGTCACTGCTGCCGGTCTGTTCGGTGACGCCAAAGCGCTGCACCTGGGCGGACCGCGGAAAGCGGTCGGGCAATTCCGCCGCAAGGAGTCCCTGGAGCAGCTTCATCGCACGCTCGATGGTGCGGCTGCGGCCCATCTCGCCACTGCCGGAAGACGGACAGGCCAAACGCACCGAGACCGTCTCACCGCCATCCCCGACAAAGACGACATTGGCCCAAACGCTGTTGTCGCCTTCCCGTGCGATGACTGTATCGACGATACGCAAGTCCCTTCCTCCGCTCGCATGGTCTCAACTGACGAATGGCTGCCGTCGTTCCAGGCGTTGCTCATTCGTCTTGCGGTGTCGTGGGACGCGTCTCCTCCGTCTCCATCGGAGCGCTGTAGCGGGCATCGGGGCCGCCCGAGGTGGTATCGGGAGCGGTGCGGTAGCCGAAGTCGAAGAACAGGAAAAGCGCGAGAACAACCACCACCACAATCGCCGCTGCGACCAGCACCCGCCTGTCCATTCCCCAGCGCCTCGGCCCGCGGTCGTTGGCCATCTTCTCGTCCTTCCTTCTCGTCAGCCGGTGGCCGGCCTGTCCCGCACCTCCGTCTCGGGCCGGTCCTCTCCCGGTTCGGTTTCCTCATGCCAGCGACCTTCACCGTCCTGGTACTGGATGAACGTGTCGCTGCCGGCACTCTCATGGGCGGCCGCTGCCTGACGGGCGGCGCTGTCAGCCTCGCGCCTTGTCGCGAAGGTTTCGGAATAGACGTCGTCCACCTTGTAGGCCCAGCCACCATCGTGCTCGACCACCTCATAGGTGACATGCACCGGCGCTGCGCCGCGCGGTCCGCCTTCCCCGCGCATGTCGGAAAGAAGCGCCGACCGCCCGTGGCGCTCCTTCCGCCACTTGAGGAAACGATAGAGCCCGAAGGTCCCGAGTGCGAGCAAAACGAACCGCATATCCTTCTCCTGCCTGGGGCCTGTCTCATTCTGGCCGCGCAGTCCAACGCCGGCGGGGAACGACATGTTCCCTTCCGTGTCGGTCGTCTGGCGGGAGCGTGTCGGATAAGCGGTTTGACGGCCGGGGCGATTGGATTACTGTGCGCGGCACTGCCGGCATACGAGGTCAATTTTCATGAAGATCGCCACCTGGAACATCAACGGCGTGAAGGCGCGCATCGAGAATCTCCTGCACTGGCTGGGAGATGCCGATCCCGACATCGTCTGCCTGCAGGAGATCAAGTCGGTCGACGAGCAGTTCCCGCGCGAACCGATCGAGGCGCTCGGCTATCATGTCGAGACGCACGGACAGAAGGGCTTCAACGGCGTGGCGATCTTGTCGAAGCTGCGTTTCGACGAGGTCAGCCGCGGGCTTCCCGGCAATGACGGCGACGAGCAGGCGCGCTTCATCGAAGGCGTGTTCTCCACCGCCTCGGGCGCCCTGCGCGTGGTCTCCCTCTACCTTCCAAATGGAAATCCCGTCGCCAGTGAAAAGTTCGCCTACAAGCTGGGTTGGCTGGATCGGCTCGAGCATTGGACGAAGGCGCGGCTCAAATTGGAGGAGCCGCTGGTGCTTGCCGGCGACTACAATGTCATTCCCCAGCCTGATGATGTCAGGAACGCCGAAGCCTGGCTGGACGATGCACTGTTTCAGCCGGAAAGCCGGCAAGCCTTCCGCAGGCTTGCCCATCTTGGCCTGACCGACGCGGTGCGCGCCGTCACCGACGATCCGGGCACCTACACTTTCTGGGACTACCAGGCGGGCGCCTGGCAGAAGAACAACGGCATCCGCATCGACCATCTGATGCTGTCGCCGGAAGCGGCGGACAGCCTCTCGTCCGCCTCCGTCCAGAAGCACACCCGCGCCTGGGAAAAACCGTCCGACCACGTTCCGGTGGTTGCGGATCTGGCGCTTGCGGCCGCCTGACCCGACGCTTGATCGTCCGGGCTTACTTCAGGCCGTTTTCGCGAATGTCGTCTGCAAGCGCGATCGCCGTGCGCCGGTCGGCTTCGCCGGCAAGCGCGAAAGCCCGTTCCTGCATGTCGCGGATCCAGGGCACATCAGCCGGCGCGGCATTTTCGAGAGCACTCGTCAGCAAGGCCAGCCCGCGGACGATCTGCTCGCTGTTGCCGCTCTGAAACAGGAGATTGCCGAGCGTCGCCTGGGCGCCGGCATGCCCCTTTTCCGCCGCAAGCTGAAGCCAGCGCGCCGCCTGTTGGACATTGCGGGTGCCGCCCTCGCCCGAGAGCAGCATCTGGCCGACCTCGTACTGCGCCTCACGATTGCGGTAGGCGGCCGCGGCACGCATGAAATATTCCTGGGCGGCGGCGGGGTTGGCCTCCACGGGTGTATCCGGGATTCCGTTCTTGAGATAACGGCCGATGGCGACCAGCGCATCGGAGATATAGGTCTCGTCCCGGCTTCCGGGGTGCACCTCGTGCTGGATCACCGCGGAAAAGAACTTGAAGGCCTCGTAATGGTTACGTGGTACCCCGTCGCCTTCGGCATACATGCGGGCGAGCTTCCAGCGCGCACCCACCTGGCCGTTTTCGGCGGCGTAGCGATAGGCTTCCACCGCTTCTTCCTTCTTGCCCTTCTTGTAGGCCGAAAAGCCGAAGCGGAAGACGTCCCAAGGGCTGCGCTCGGATTCCTTGACGACGGCCTTCTCGTCAAGGGCCGCCGCCGGTCCCACGGCCCCGAACAGCACCAGGGCAGCGACCAGGAGGCTTCCGGCGAATTGCTCAGATGTCCGCATAGCAGTGCGTCTCTTTCTCGCCCCCCGGATGCGTAACGGCGCCGTGGCGGGCGGAGCCGACCGTCTGCGCGTATTTCCAAAGCGCCCCCGACCGGTAGTCCGTGTCACGCGGTGTCCAGCCTTTCAGCCGTGTAGCCAATTCCTCATCCCCGAGCGCGACATCGATCGTGCCGGCCACCGCGTCGATGGTGATCACGTCGCCATCGTGCAGAAGACCGATCGGTCCGCCGATCGCGGCCTCCGGCCCCACATGGCCGATGCAGAAACCGCGTGTCGCGCCGGAGAACCGGCCGTCGGTGATGAGCGCCACCTTGTCGCCCATGCCCTGGCCATATAGGGCGGCGGTGGTGGCCAGCATCTCGCGCATGCCCGGGCCACCCTTGGGACCCTCGTAACGGATGACCAGCACCTCGCCTTCTCGATAGCGGCGCTCGTTGACGGCGGCAAAGCACGCCTCTTCCGAATCGAAGCAGCGCGCCGGGCCGGAAAAACGCAGGTTCTTCATGCCGGCGACCTTCACGATCGCCCCGTCGGGCGCCAGGTTGCCCTTCAAGCCGACGACGCCGCCTGTCGGGGTGATCGGTCGGTCGGCCGGACGCACCACATCCTGCGCATCGTTCCAGCGCACATGCGCCATGTTCTCGGCCAGCGTACGGCCGGTGACGGTCATGCAATCGCCGTGCAGGTAACCGTGCTCCAGGAGCGTCTTCATCAGAAGCGGAATGCCGCCGGCCTCGAACATGTCCTTGGCCACGTATTTGCCGCCCGGCTTCAGGTCGGCGATGTAAGGCGTCTTCTTGAAGATCTCCGCCACGTCGAAGAGGTCGAAGGCGATCCCCGCCTCATGGGCGATGGCCGGCAGGTGCAGCGCCGCGTTGGTCGAGCCGCCGGAGGCAGCGACCACGGCGGCCGCGTTTTCCAGGGACCTGCGGGTGATGATGTCGCGCGGGCGGATCTGCTGGGCCACCAACTCCATCACCTTCTCGCCCGAGGCGTAGTTGAAGCGGTCGCGCATCTCGTAAGGCGCCGGCGCACCGCAGGAATAAGGCAACGCCAGACCGATAGCCTCGGCGACGGTGGCCATGGTGTTGGCGGTGAACTGGGCGCCGCAGGAGCCGGCCGACGGGCAGGCCGCCTGTTCGATTTCGGTCAGCTCTTCATCCGAAATGCCGCCCACGGAGTGCTGTCCCACGGCCTCAAAGACGTCCTGCACCGTGATGTCGCGGCCGCGATAGGAGCCCGGCAGGATGGAGCCGCCATAGATGAAAACCGAAGGCACGTTGAGCCGCACCATCGCCATCATCATGCCCGGCAGGGACTTGTCGCAACCGGCGAGACCGACCAGCGCGTCGTAGCAATGACCCCGCATGGTCAGCTCGACCGAGTCGGCGATCACCTCGCGCGAAACCAGGGAGGCCTTCATGCCCTGGTGTCCCATGGCGATGCCGTCGGTCACGGTAATGGTGGTGAATTCGCGCGGCGTGCCATGGGCCGCCGCCACGCCCTTCTTCACCACCTGTGCCTGGCGCATCAGGGAAATATTACAGGGAGCCGCCTCGTTCCAGCAGGTCGCAACACCGACCAACGGCTGCGCGATCTCCTCCGGAGACAGGCCCATCGCATAGAGATAGGACCTGTGTGGCGCACGCGTCGGTCCGACCGTCACATGACGGCTGGGGAGTTTCTGCTTCAAATTTGCCCATGCGTCCATGATCACCTTCACCGCGAACGGCGGCTTCCTGACACGCTAATGGTTTCGTTGCGCGCCGAGGTGAATTTCGGTGCGCCTGTTTTATGGCGGGAAGTTGGCATTTCCGCCCCCGCCGCTTTCTACACCGTTGCATCTTTAGAAACTGTTGCCTTTGCAACACAGTTGGCAAATGACAGTTTTAGAGGGGTTCTGCGCGTGCGAACGGCCGGCCTGAAGACGCAGGCAAGAGAGCAGTTCCAGGAAAAGTGGAAGCCGGTCTTCCGTCCGGAATTGGCTGGAATAATGGTTGGATCAGTTCACCGTTTTCCGCGAAACGGTGAACTGATCTAAGGAAAAACCCGGCGTTGCCGCCGGGTTCGGCTCGGGCGCGTTCGAGGCTGATCTACCAGCGGACGGCGTATGAGGCCGAGAAAATGGCCGCCCAGCCCGAATCGACCGCGGCGCCCGTCTCGAGCCCTTTCGTGATGTCGACCGCGGCCAGGTGCGAAACACCGGCACCGAGGCGCAATTCACCGCCCATTTCATCCTGAAAACGGGCGCCGGCCGCAACCAGCCACTTGTCGCCACGCAAGTCGTATCCCGTGCTCACGCCACGATCCCATTGGACGCTGAGGGAACCCGAGATGTTTTCGGTGAAGGTGTGCCCGATCCCCGCGGTGATGGTCCATCCGTCACGCCAGTAGTACTGGTTCAGGCTGTCGAGGCTGCCGAGTCCGAGCGCGCTGGCATCGACCACAAGATCGAGCGTTTCGTTGACCGACCAGTCAGTCCATTTGACCGACCCGAAGGCAAGCCAGCCGGGGGCGATCCCCGACTGCAGCTTCAACTCGACGCTCTGCGGCAGTTCGCCGGAACCATAGGCCGGCAGGCTGCCCGGGAAAAGCGGTGTGTTGCCCGAACCGGTGGCGGAATGCGTCGTACCCGAGCGGTAGAGAAGCTGTGCGCGGAACGCGATATCGGGAATTTCATAGCCGACGCCGGCACGCCAGCCATAGGCCCGACTATCCAGGCCGACATTGACGGGAACCGCCCCGAGAACGGGCAGCGTGGGCATGGCCTCCAGCGAATAGTCGAAGCTTTCGAGGAAAGCGCCGCCCAGGACCGACAGCCGGCCTCGGCCCATATCGAAAAACACCGCGCAGGTGGCCCCGAACTCGGACACGGTGAATACCTCCGAGAGCCTGCCGCTCACGCCGTAGGGAACGTCATAGCTCGAGGATGCGCCGTTCGAGTGGGTATAGGTGCCGGCGCAAGCCAGGTTCTCGGAAAACCCGAACTTCACCGCTGCCGTGGGAATGACGTATGTGTCGAGATAGTTTTGGCCCACGACCCCGCCGCTCGTGCTCCCCCCGGGGTTGGCCGTGTATTCTTGCCTCGGCGCGGCAATGATCGCGCCGGCGCGGAAGCTGAAATTCCCCTCGTCATACAGGATATCCGTGTCCGCCGTGCCACGGGAAAATCCCCCGGCCTGCGCACTGGCCGCAACGAGCGCGACCCCCAAGAAGGAATACCCGAAACGGCTGAAACGCATCCGTACCTCCCGTGTCTCGCCATTCGTGGAGACAGGATAGCAAGGGTCTCTTGCCGCACAATTACCATGAGTCGGGTCCGGCTCGCCGAAGCGGTGTCTTTACTTTAACGTAAGCCCCGTTTCCTGTTTCGAGCACGGCCTCCCGCCGCGGAATAAACACAAGTTTGAAGGAATTACATATATGAATCAGTTAGTTGAAGAGAAACCACGTAAGCCGCAGAAAGATTTGTTGTGAAAATGTCACAATCAGCAAGAAAGTCGCTCGCGCATGGGCAGACAGCGCCCGGGACGAGGGGAAAAAGCGCAGGGCCGACCCGGCGAATCGCGTTTCGGGAGAGGAATCGGTCTCAGCCGGCCTCCCGAACCCGCGCCAGCGCGGCCTGAAGGCGCGTCCGCGTCTCCTCGAAGTCGGTCAGTTTCTCACGCTCGCCGGCGACGACCTCCTCCGGAGCGTTGGCGACGAACTTCTCGTTGGCGAGCTTCTTCTCAAGACGCCGGATCTCGTCATTCGTCTTGGAGACCTCTTTTTCCAGCCGGGCAGCCTCGGCATCGAGGTCGATCAGCTCGCCCAACGGCAGGCAGAAGGTGGCTTCGCCCAGGAGAATCTGCGCCGAGCCCTTGGGCGGTTCGCCCGCGAAGCCGACCTCACCGACACGCGCCAGGCGGCGGATCGCGGGCTCGTGGCGGGCAAGGCGCGCGCGCGTCGTTTCGTCAGCACCGATGGCGACCAGGGGGGCGACCGCCGCCGGCGGGATATTCATCTCCGAGCGCACCGAACGGATACCGGAGACCAGATCGACCAGCCAGTTTATGTCGGCGGCCGCCTCTTCGTCCTCGAAATCGGGCATCGGCCAGCGGGTCAGCGCCAGCACGTCTTCCCGCCCCGCCTTGCTGCCGGTTAGCGCCCAGAGCTCCTCCGTCATGAAGGGCATCATGGGATGAAGGAGCTTGTAGATTTCGTCCAGAACATGGGCCGCGCAGGCGCGCGCCTCCGCCTTGGCCGCCTCGTCTTCGCCGGCGAAGACGGGCTTCAGGAGTTCCAGGTACCAGTCGCAGAACAGGCTCCAGACGAAGCGGTAAGCCGCCCCGGCCGCATCGTTGAAGCGGTAGGAAGTGATGCCCTCCGTCACCGTCAGCGCCGCCCTTGTCAGCTCCGTCAGTATCCACCTGTTGATGGCGAGCCGCGCGTTTTCCGGCCGGAAATCGGAATCGCGCTCGACGCCGTTCATCTGCGCAAAGCGCGTGGCGTTCCAGAGCTTGGTGCCGAAATTGCGGTAGCCGGCGATGCGCGCCGGGTCGAGCTTCACGTCCCGGCCCTGGGCCGCCATGATGGCGAGCGTGAAGCGCAGCGCATCGGCGCCATATTCATCGATCAGTTCCAGCGGATCGATGACATTGCCCTTGGACTTCGACATCTTGGCGCCGTTCTTGTCACGCACCAGCGCATGGACATAGACGGTGTGAAACGGCTCCTCGTCCATGAAGTGCAGGCCGACCATCATCATCCGGGCAACCCAGAAGAAGATGATGTCGAAGCCGGTGAACAGCGCCGAGGTCGGGTAATAGGTCTCCAGCGCTCTCGTCCTGTCCGGCCAGCCGAGGGTGGAGAAAGGCCAAAGCGCCGAGGAGAACCAGGTGTCGAGCACGTCCTCGTCGCGGGTGAGGATCTCGCCGGGGGCGAAATTCTCCAGCTTCTCCTCCACCCAGGCCTTCCACGGTCCCTCATGGGAAATATAGTGCTGGACGGCTGCCTCGAGCGCCGTCTCCTCGTCCTTTTCCACGAAGACCTGGCCGTCGGGGCCGTACCAGGCGGGAATCTGGTGCCCCCACCACAATTGCCGCGAGATGCACCAGGGCTGGATGTTCTCCATCCATTCGAAATAGGTCTTTTCCCAGTTCTTCGGCACGAACTTGGTGCGTCCCTCGCGCACGCTGGCGATCGCCGGCTTTGCGAGAGTCTTGGCGTCGACATACCACTGGTCGGTAAGGAAGGGCTCGATGGGCACGCCGCCGCGGTCGCCGTGCGGCACCGTATGGGCATAGGGCTCCACCTTGCCCAGATGTCCGCCCTCCTCCATCATCTCGACGATGCGCTTGCGCGCCTCGAAACGGTCGCGCCCGTGGAGTTCCCCCCAGAGGCGGAGCTGCGCCTCGCTCGGCTCCAAGCCTTCCAGGAAGTCGTCATTGTCGAGGATGTCGATGGCCGCTGCGACGGTCATGATGTTGATCGCGCGCAGGCGATGACGCTTACCGACCTCGAAATCGTTGAAGTCGTGCGCCGGCGTGATCTTGACCGCGCCTGTCCCCTTCTCCGGGTCGGAATATTCGTCGCCAACGATCGGGGCCTTCCGCCCGACGATAGGCAGGATGACGTTCTTGCCGATCAGGTGTTTGTAGCGCTCGTCCTCCGGATGGACCGCGACCGCGGTATCGCCCAGCATGGTCTCGGGTCGGGTCGTGGCGACCGTCAGGTAGGTCCGCTGGTCCTCGGGGTCGAATCGCAGCCCCTCGATCGGGTAGCGGAAGTGCCAGAGATGGCCGTTGGTCTCGACCTGCTCCACCTCTAGATCCGAGATCGCCGTCAGGAGCCTGGGGTCCCAGTTGACCAGCCGCTTGTCGCGATAGATGAGCCCTTCCTTGTAGAGCGTGACGAACACTTCAACGACGGCGCGCGAAAGCCCCTCGTCCATGGTGAAGCGCTCGCGCGACCAGTCGCAGGAGGCACCCAGGCGCTTCAGCTGATTGATGATGACGCCGCCGGACTGCTCCTTCCACTCCCAGACCTTTTCGATAAACTGTTCGCGGCCCAGCTCGCGCCGGTGGATCTGCTGCTCCATGAGCTGCCGCTCCACCACCATCTGCGTGGCTATGCCGGCGTGGTCCATGCCCGGCTGCCACAGCACGTTCTTGCCGCGCATGCGCTCGAAGCGCACCATGATGTCCTGCAGCGTGTTGTTCAGCGCGTGGCCGATATGCAGGGAGCCGGTGACGTTGGGCGGCGGGATGACGATGGTGAAGGGCTCGGCCTCCGGTTCGGCACCGGCGCCGGCGGCAAAGGCGCCCGCCTCTTCCCAGCGTTCGGCGATTCTCTTTTCAACGCGCGAGGCGTCGTAGGTTTTCTCGAGCATCAGGATATCCGCGCTTGGCCAGCGTAACTTCGCTGTCCGGTGTAAAGCTGAAGGGTTTGGGCAAGTCAACCGCGCTTTCCAAAGCGACGCGCCGCTGCTCAGTTCGGCGCCGACGTGCGCTTGCGCTGCAGCAGGATGAGTTCGAAGCCGGTGTCGGGATCGGTGCGTGAGCCGTCCTCTTCAAAACCCGTGCGCCGATAAAAGCGCCGCGCGCCCTCGTTGCGCGCAAAAACCTCCAGCCGCAGGTCTCCCTTGAGCGTGACCGCGTGCGCGATCAGTTGTCGGCCGATTCCCTTCCCTTGCGCTTCCGGCGCGATGAAAAGCCCCCCCGACTTCCGCGGCCTCGTCCGTGGAAAGCAGCCCGAGAAGCCCGACCACCTTCCCATCCCCGTCGGTGGCCACCCAGTTCTCCGCGTGAACGAGATAGACGTCGCGCAGGAGGCGCAGCCGTTCCCCCTCGCCTTCGCCGGGAATGAAGGGGTGCGCGGCCTTCGAAGCCCGGCTCCACAGATCGGACACCTGTGCCTCGTCACCCGCGCGGTAGCGGCGTATTGCGATTTTCATGGGGATCGAATGCTACGGCGCGCTCGCCTCGGCCGCGAGGCGAGCGCAAAAAGTCAGCCGCGGGCGATGCGCTCGATCTCCTCGCGCACCAGCTTCTCGACGATCTGCGGCAGATTGTTGTCCAGCCATTCCTGCAACATCGGGCGCAACATCTCTTCGGCGGCCTCCGTCAGGTTCTTGCGCCGGGTCGCTTCGAACGCCTCGCTGAGTTCACCGAACGCCGCGGCAACCTTGCGCCCGGTATCCTCCGACAGCATCGACGGCCTGGCATCGGCCTCCTCTTCCGTCCGCGCGGCGCGTTCGACCGCGTGCGGCGCGTGCTCGGACAAGCCTTGCCGGGACGGGATATCCCGGTGGAACGCCCCGCCACTGTAAGGCGCTTCCGGCGCTTCGCTCGAGCGCATCGGGAAGGCGGAATGGTCGGCGGACGGCGCGTCGTCCTCGGCGGGCGATCCAGCATCCGCCTCCTGGTCAACCAGCGCGTAAGGCTGCGCCGATGTCGCGCCGGTCTCGGGCGTTGTGTCTTCGCGCCACGAACTGTCGAGGTCCTCGGTCGCCTCTTCAAAGTCCTCGCTCACCGCCGTGCCGGCGGGCGGGGGTTGTGCGTTGGCCGCAGCCACTCTCAACTCGGCGTGGAAGCTGTCCACATCTGCGGCGGTGTTCGCGGGCGCATCGGAAGCGGCCTGCCCTCTCTCCTCCTGCCGGCCCGTTTCATTGTCCTCAATGATGCGCCGGATGGAGGCCAATATTTCTTCCATCGAGGGTTCACGCTGCGCGCTGCTTGCCTGTGCCATTCTATAATATCCGCCGCTTCTGTTCCGCCGCAGTCCGCTCGACGCGGACGTTCGCTGCGGCCGGGGGGCCCTTACGAATCAAGGCAAGGGTAGCGGAGGGACCGTCGGGTGAGAATCCCCCAAGCCGGATTTGACATCTTTTCGCACAGGATTGCCGGTGACAGGCCGCGCGGGTGTTCAGCGCCCGTCCGGCGTACGCAGGCCGAACCACTTGTCCTTGACGGCGTTGTAGTGCTCTTCGGGCTTGTAGCTCGCCACGTTCAACCCCAGCCGGGAAGACGAGAGCCGGCCGATGGCCGAAGCAATGGCATAGCTAGCCGAGACCACGTTGCTCTGGGCGGTTGCCAGATCGATCTGCGCGTTGATGACGTCTTCTTGCGCATCGAGCACGTCGAGCGTGGTGCGCTGGCCGACATTGCGCTCCTCGATGACCCCTTCGAGGGCGAGTTGCGCCGCACTGACCGTTTCGCGGTTTGCCGCCACGCTCTCGACTGCCGCCCGATACTGCGCCCAGGCGGACGTGACGGCATTGCGCACCTGATCGCGGCTGACGTCGACATTGATGCGGGCCCGCCCCAGCGATTCCTTCGACCTGCGCACACGCGCCGACGTCTCCCCCCCCTGATAGATCGGGACGGTCAGACTGAGCCCGATGGTGGCCGAATCGGTGGTGTTGTCGGCACCGGGCGTGGTGGTCGGGTCGGTGTAGCTCCTCTCCACGCTGGCATTGGCCGAAACATTGGGCAGGAGTGCCCCTTCCGCGGATTTGACGGCGAAGGCCGCCGCGTCGACCTCATGTTCCCTGCCGGCGATCGCCGGGTGCTCGGCAAGGCCGATGGCCAACGCCTGATCCAGGCTCGACGGCAGAAGCGACGTGAGCGGTGAAGGCATCTGCAGGGCACCGGGCTCCTGCCCCACCAACTGCCTGTACTGAGCTTCGCTCGCTTCGACCGCGGCACGTGCGGCGGAAAGCTGCGCCTGGGCCGCCTGCCGGCTCGCCTCGGCCTGGGCAAGATCGGTCCGCGTGCCCTCGCCCACCTCCAGGCGCGAACGGGCGGCCCGCACCTGCTCCTGCAGGAACTCGAGATTCTGCTCCCGCAAGGCCGCGATCCGGCGGTCGCGGATAACGGTCATATAGGTGTCAGCGGCGTCGAAGAGCGTGTTCAGTTCCTCGTTGCGCAGCCCCGCCACCGCCGCGCGCACCTGCGCCTCGGCGGCACGCACATTGTTGTGTGTCTGAAATCCGTCGAAGATCGGCTGCCGAAGACTGATCCCGAAGCGGCCGGCCCTGATCTCATCGCCTTCGCGATTCTCGATGCTGAAACTGCCGGTCCCCTGGATCCGCGGGCGCAGACCGGACTTGGCGATCGCCACATCCTCGTCGGTCACGCGGACCCCGGCGCGGGAGAGATTGAGGCTGGAATTGTTCTGATAAGCCATGCCCAGCGCTTCCATCAGCGTCTCGGCGCCGGCCGGTACGGATGTCAGAGCGATTGCGGAAGCAGCCAGCAAAGGCAAAATGCGACGACGAAGGAATGACACGACCAATCTAAACCCCTGTTCGCGTGCAGATTCCGACCGGCCCCTCAGGCTGCCGACGTCCCACGCGGATTGCCTTTTGGCCTCAGCGGCCATGAGCACCCCTCCCCGAATCGCACCCCCGTGATGCGAATCCGGCAGGACAGCACGTTACATCATCCGTTCGATCAAATCCGTTGCGCAAAGGCAACAGACCCGACATCAAAATACAAACCCCTCCTCACGCCTGAAACCGGGCAGCGGCTGCACCGCGGCATTGAACTCCGCGCGCGAGGAAACCACGCCGTCCTCCTTGAGGAAAAGATGTGCCCGGGCGGCATTGCCGTAGCCGATCACCGCAACCAGCCGCCCTCCCTCGCCAAGCTGGTCGAGAATCGCCTCGGGCACATATTCCACGGCACCTCCCACGAAGATCACGTCGTAAGGTGCTTCTTCCCGATAACCTTGCTCCAGCGGCCCGGTAACGGTCGTGGTGTTGACGCAGTCGAGCTCGGCGAGCCTGCTCGCCGCCATTTCCGCGAGCGTCGGATCACATTCCAGTGCCACCACGAAACTGGCGACCTTCGACAGGACGGCCGTGGAGTAGCCGCTCGCCGCGCCGATATCGAGAACGAGGTCGGACTGCCGGACACCGGCAAGCTGGGCCAGCCGGCCGAACTGGGCGGGCTCCATGAGGTAGCGCGCGGGCGCGCCACCCGCCGGCGCTGCGATCTCCAGATCCTCGTCCATATAGGCCAGGTTGCGGCGCCTTCCCGGCACGAAAAGCTCGCGGGGTATCTCGCGGAAGGCCTCCAGGAGCGCGACATTCGTCACGTCACGCGTACGCAGCTGCCCTTCGATCATCTTGGCGCGCTGCAGGGAAAAATCGGCGTTCATCACCCTCGTTCCCGTTTCCGGCGCGCCGACGCGCACCCCTGATCGTCGAACCATATGCACGGAAGGTGAACAGACATCGACCCGCCTCCCACCCGCGCACAACTCGGCTGCGATGTGGCAAAATTCTTTCCGATCGTCAATCAGCGACTTGCAGGGTGTGCCCGCCCGGCTCTGCGAATCCTTCTTTGCCCATTACCCGGATCTTGCGGAAACCGGCATCGGCTGATGCCGCATCAAAGGTCCATTCAAATCCGCAACGTCCGATGAAGCTTGCCCCTTTTCACGCCTTCCGCCACCTCGCGGTGCTCGTTTTGGCGGCGCTCGCCCTGCCCTCGGCTTCACCGGCCTGGACAGAGGAAACATCCGCGGCCTATCCCTACCTCCATCAGGACCTGACGAGCCCCCGAGCCACGCTTGAAACGTTCAGATCCGCGGCGGCCGAAGCAGGCAGCTTGGTGATCGAAGCCCATCGGCTGCGCCTTGAGGAAGGCGGCCTGTTCGCATCCCGGCAGGCCAAGGCGATGGCCGAGCGGGCGGAAATCCTGATCGACACCGCCGCCCACGCGCTGGATCTGTCTCGGATTCCGCCGGCGATCCTGGCGCACACGAAGGTGGAAGTCGTGCTGCAGCTCGAAGAGGTGCTCGACCGCGTCCCGCTACCCGAGACGATGGAGTTTCCGGATCTCCGGGCCGTGCGGGAAGCCAGTGCCGCCGGTCGGCCTCTCCTGCACTGGAGAGTGCCGGATACCGGCATTCTCATCGTGCAGCAGAACGAGGAGAGCCATGCGGGCGAGTTTGCCGTGTCCGCCGGCACGGTCGATCGCATTTCCACGATCTACAAGGCCGTCCATTCCCTGCCGAGCCGATCCGGGAGCGCTGACGCTTACGCCCTCTACAGCCTCTCGCCCGGGCGGATCCTGCCGCCGGTCTGGTACGTTTTCATTCACGATGGACCGGAATGGCTGACCGCATCGATCGCCGGCAACGCGGTCTGGCAATGGCTTGCACTGGTCTTGTGGACGGCAGCGGCCGGGCTGGCCATTGCACTGGCCGTAAAATGGCGCTGGCGACACACCGGGGAAGAGGAGGAGGTGTCCGTCTGGGGCACTTTGCACCAAGCCGTTCTGCCGCTCGTGCTGGCCGTTCTGGGAGCCCTCTTCCTGACCGCGGTTCTCGACCTCGTCAGCCTCACCGGCACAGCCTACTTCATTGCCGATGCGGCCACACAGCTTCTGATCGCCGCCAGCCTGGGCTGGCTCGCGGTGATTGCGTGCCGGACGATCGCGGAGCTGATCATCAAATCGCCCTCGATCCTGCCGGGCAGCCTTGATGCACATCTGCTGCGGGCCGGCTTCCGGGTCCTGGGCCTGGCACTGGCGGTGCTTCTGTGGAGTCACACCGCTGCGGCCATAGGGATTCCACTGTTCGGGGTTCTGGCCGGTCTCGGCATCGGCGGGCTGGCGATCGCGCTGGCGGCCCAGCCGACGATCGAAAACTTCATCGGCGGCGTGATCCTTTTCGCCGACCGTCCGGCCCGTACGGGTGACTTCTGCCGTTGCGGCGACATCCTGGGCACAGTGGAGGAAATCGGCATCCGCTCCACTCGGATCAGAGCGCTCGACCGCACCCTCGTCAGCATTCCCAACTCGGAATTCGCGAAGGAAAGAATCGTCAACTATACCCGCCGCGACCAGCACATGTTCGACACGGTCATCGGCATCCGCCTGGACACCACCGACGGTGATTTCCAAAACCTGCTCGCCCGGTTGCACCAAGTCTTTGAGGACCACCCTCTCGTCATACCCGACATGAGTTGGGTACGCTTCAGAGCAATCCGCAGCGACCGGCTCGAAATTCACCTGCGCGCCAACCTGCGGATCGCCGATTACGACACGTTCCTTCTGGAAAAAGGGAAAATGCTGCTTTCGGTGAAACAGTGCGTGGAGGCCAGCGGCTGCGCGTTCGCGCTGCCCGCACGCAGGCTCCACCCGGCCGACCCCGGCGGCGCGATCATCTCGCGCCCGGAACGGGATACGCCATAAAATTAGGAAATCCGTTGAACCCGGCCGCAGAGAATTTGGAGGCCTCGCCCGGGGCTCAGATTTCTTTTCTTCTCAGCTGGTTGTGAAGCAGTGTGGCTACAACTTGCATCACCGCAGATCAATGACTTACGCGCGGTACTGCCACACCAAGATGAGCGAATCCGGGTGCCAACGGCTTGCCCCCACCCCCCTCGGCTGATTGTCGACCGAGGGAGGGTGAGGAGCCCCCCGGATCTGCGAGCCGCAGCGCGGGCATCTCAGCCGCGTGTGCAGACGTCCGGAACTCGTTAGGAAGAGTCTGTGCGGCAGCTCTGCGCCTTCATATCGGTCATTCCGATCGCCCTTGCGAACAACCAAAAGCGGACATGCTGCTGCGGATCCAAGAGCAACATTGTGCCATGAGGAGCCGAGTGGCCTCATGCGCCCCGCTAGTAAATTGCCGCAATGTTTTCACCACCAAACCAGCCGGATATTGTCTCCAAGGCGCCATTTGACAGCTCCTGCGTAAAAAGCAGCGCGAGCCGCACTTTCGGTCGGGAGCACGCAACGTAGAAAAGGTTCCTGTTGTCCTCGAACCCTTTTCGCTCCTTCTCATTGAGGGTATTCTGACCGGGCACGTTTTCTAGCATCTTGCCGAAATTGTACTTGTTCCACCCGCGCCCCACGACCACGAGCACATTCTCAAACTCGGCGCCCTTGACGCCATGCTTGGTCTCAAAGGGTGAATACCCTTCAAGGTAATTCGTCACAGATACGATCTCCTGATACGGAATCTCATGCAGCTTCTCCAGCTCTCGCAGGGATCGGGGCATATCTTCGCCCGCCGAAGGATCAAAGGCTTCAAGCCGCAGCTCCAATTTCTCGGCACTATCGCCAAGTCTTGGAATTTGAGAGTCGCGCAGATGTTTGACCACGTCGCTGACGGTGCCGGTCTCACGCAATTCCATCAAACGGGTCATGGAGCCGGACCATCGCTTTTTGTCTCCCGCCTCCAACAAATAGCTCTTGTTCGCCCCCAGCGCGGCAAACATTTCTCCATATCGCTTCTCTACAAATGCCCGGCACGCGGGCTCCAGATGATCGACAAAGAAGGCAATGTGGGCCTGCTCCTTCTTCGTGAATGCGCTCTTGTCCTGGAACACGGACGGCAGGCTGCCGTAGCCCTGCTGTTTGCCCAATGACCGGTGAGTGAGCATCAGGATTTTCGTTTTGTCGCTCGAAAGGTCCCATCCGCAGTCTACAAGCCGCGCTTTGACTTCCGAGAGAGCATGATTGGCCTGCTCTTCGGGCAGGTCACCGCCATAGTGCGGTCCCGACAATCGTTGGCCCGTCCACCCGTTCGTGTGGAATACGTGCACCTCGCCAGGCGCTTTCGGATCGACGACAAACTGTTTGAGCTCGGGCCTCATGCGGTTGAGGCAATCCACGATAGGCTTCACCGAGCGAAAATTGGCCTCCTTTCCGATTTCGGTGATTGTTTCGTCGGAGAGCTCGCCGCAGCCGTCTCCATAGATCTTCTGCCAGTGATCACCAAAGAATCCGAACAGCGGAGGTCCATCTTTCCCGAAGAAGTGCTCACGGAGCGTCGCCACCCAATCGGCATTCGTATCCTGATACTCGTCGATCAGCATGATCGGATAGCGATAGCGGAAGATGTTGCGGAATTTCTCATAGCCGAGCAGCTTAATCGTCAGCGGTAGAATGTCGTTGTGATGGAGCGAAACTGCATCGTCGGAGATGCCACGGTATCCGAGAGTATATTCGATAGTGCGCGTGCCGACACCTCCATGTTCATGAAGGCGATCGGCCCAGGGATCCCCCGCCCACGCCTCTAGTTCCGGAAGATGCGCGCGCAGGTGCGACTGAAAACTCGATATGACAGACCAGCAGAACCCATGAATCGTGTCGCAGTGGATCACCGGGCTGCGGTCTGTGCGGAGCTCGATCTGCGCCTTTGCCACGTTCGTAAAGGTTATGCAGGCAATGCGCTGGTTGAGACGCGGTAGCCGCTTGCCCTGCCGCTCGATCAGAAACTGCAATGCCTTGATCAGCGAGTAGGTTTTTCCAGCTCCCGCACCGGCCTCCAGCTTGAAGCTTATTCCCTTTTCAATGGCTTCGCGGACCGCGGCGAGAGCCTTTTCGCTCGCTTCCTCCGCCGGCGATAGAGTAGACTGCTCAGTCATGGCATGCAGCCTTTGCGACGTCTGACTCATCTCCACCGGTATCCGGACACGCCAAAGACCCGGCGAGCCATTTCAGGCCGTCGGCTATATATTTCGGGATGATCCAATCTGTATCGTCGATTGCATATTGGAGTGCGAATGCGGACTTCTTGTAGGCTTCGGCTTTGGTCTTCGCATCTCCGGCAATGGCGTCCGGTGTATCGCCGCTCACCCCAAATTTTTTGGCATTTGCCAGAAGAAATGCATCTTCGAATGTCCTGCCGCACGGGCCGTCGGATACCTCGCGACATTGATACGCGATTGCGACGCGCCCTTTGATCCGTTCGGTCTCCGGCTTTGCAAGCAGGTCGGTTGGAACACAGGGGCCACCCCCAAACCACTCATTGATGCAGGCGTTGCTGGTGGCCTTCGCCTCATGAACAAGGCATTTTGATCCGCCCGGCTCCAGAACTGGGTCGAGATCGGTGACTACCAGAGTCTGGAGTTCTAGAAAATTCAGCAGAGCGAAGAATTTGTGGGCGTAGGCACCGCCAACTTCCATGATCGTGAGATATTGGCTGCGAAGCTTGGCCACGGCCGCTTCCGACTGATCATGCTTTTCGATCATGACCGGCAGCATGAGCCGTTCGCTTGTCCCCTCAATGAGAATGGCTTTGTCGGCAAAGAAGAGGTCGCAACGGGTGAGGGTCAGATATTGATGCAGAAAGTCCCGGTCGGATGACGAAATGCTGGATGTGCCCTGTCGCAAATCCTTGATCTTTGTTTTCCAGACCTCTCCGCCTTCGCTTGCGGGAGACGGCAGGAAATAGCGGATCGCTTCGAAGCGCGCCTCGTTCGCCACGTGGGCTGAATGTGTGGAAATAAGAAACTGGACCGGCCACTTCGGATCGTCCTTATGCTCGCTGTTCAGCTTCTCGACAAGCGCACCGATTTGACGAATAAACACCTCCTGCATCTGTGGATGCAGATGGGCTTCGGGTTCCTCTATGAAGATAAGATGGCCCCCGCTCGCCCGCGCTTGGGCGCGAAACTCGCGATAAAAGCTCACGATCTGGAGGAGGATGAAGATGAGGTTTCTCATCCCAAGCCCGTTGTAAGTCTCCGGGAGGAGAACGCCATTGTGCCCTTGATACCGAATCTTAGTGTGATTTGTCAGGAGACGCTGGACGTCCAGTCGCGTCTCGGTGGTCAGTTCGGAACCGCCAAGTCCGGGATAGCCGAATGTCTGGAAGGTGGGCAGCAATTGTTGCAGTTGCTCGCGAAAATCCCCATCGATGCTGTCCTGAATTGTACGAACCGCATCCTCAAGCTGACCCGCTATCTTACGTTCCTTTTCATCTGCGGTTTCAAGCGATGCCGTGCTAACCAGGCCTTCCAGTACTTTGGCGAGAATATCGCTTTCCTTCGTCGTAATGTCGTCCAGCCCGCGCTGCGCATTGATGAAGCCCGTGTGCAGGAGATTTCTGACCTGCACCTGTGAGCTTTCTTTCCGGTTTGTCGCATCGTGGGGGTCCTCCGCCCAAACCCGGATGCCGTAAAATCTGGCGATGCGCTCCGCAATTTCCCGAAAGAAGGAATTTCTCGTCTCGTCCGACACCGCTTCGACCGGGAAGTCTTCAAAAAAACTATCGACCGCTCCATCGGCTGGCTCGAAGCGCATGACTGCGAGAGCCTCGTCGCAAGCCATGTCGAGATCGACCACGAACTCGCCGAGCGGACCAAGCTGCGGTTGTGCGGGGTCATATTGGAAGAACATGCGCATCTCGATGAACGGGAGCAACGCCCGGACTTCATGCTCCTCCTTGCCGTCCTTCATTGCCTCAAAAGCGGCACAGAAGCCGTCGTAGGATTCGGTCGAAAAGTCCTGCAAAGAGAAGGCCGCAGCCTTCTCCGAAGTGAACCTGCGGATGACCTCTGTTAACGATGTTTTACCACTGTTGTTGCGGCCGACGACCACGGTCGTTTGATCCTCGAAGACAAGCTCGACGTCTCGCAAAAGGCGGAAGTTCTTTATCTTTGCGCGCCGCAGCTTCATAGCCTCACTAATTGCACCTCGGCATGCTGGTGAAAGTCCGTGTTCCGACCGCATTACTATTCCCCCCTATGAACCCGAAAATTGGTTTAGTTGCACTCATTCTTCGGTCAAAGTGATAAATTCTGGTCGGCTCGCGCAAGTAGGGAGAGGCTTACCGCGAGCGACAGAAGCTCATCTAAGCCTGCCTTTATCATCACAGATCGGCGAGTTGGTCCGAGAGGTCCTCCTCGGGCTTGTCCGGTTTAGTCGACAGGAATTCGTGCAACGCTTTTAGCTTGGCCAAGAGTTCGTCGAACGTGACGATCAGCACATCTCGTTGACTTCCGCGGTAGATCTCGAACGACCTCTTCAAGTCGTGCGTTTCCGGCAGCCTGCCGATGATCAGGATGCAGGGAACCGACCAGGCCTGAATGTGGGGCTGGTCGTCTGCTTCCTTCTTTGCCGCGATACCCTTGATCAACCTGAGCTTCTGGTCGAGGAGCTGGTTCACTCCACCCGACAAGTCAGTGGATGGGCCATAAAGTGTCGGCGGGCGGTAAGGGTCTTTTGTCAACAACGGGGTTTCGGTCGTTTTGATCTCGACGATACCCAGATTGCCTAGCATACCCGCCTCTAGGAGGTAGTCCGCATATTTCTCGCCGGCACGCTTGAGGCCCATGCCTCCGACAGATGCCTGGTCAGTGTACATAATCACAGGCAGGCCGAAGAGCATTTTCAACACGAAAGGGTTCTGGACGAAATACTTCTGCCAAAATCCCTCCTTTCGTCCGTTGAGAAGTTCCTTTGACATGTCCTCTATAAGAACTTGCAGCGAGACGAGTTCGATCTTCTCGCTCAACTCAAACAGCTGCACGGGGTCGTCCTTGGCGATCTTGTCGACCTGACGGATAACCGTTCGGACGGCTGCAGCAGTGTTGGAATTGCGGGAGCGTGGGGTGCCTTTTTTGACGAGGGCAGACCGCACCGTGTCTTGCAAGTCTACGGCTGGTCGCTCGAAATCATCGGGCTCGAAATTCGGTACGACGGATGGCAGGAGGCGGTTGCGGAGATAGCTCACCTTCTCCCCGTTCGCGAACCTCACAGCTGCCTCATGAGCACGATTAATGTCCAGCCGTACGTCGTGGTAGATATGCTCCGGCAGCCGGATCTCTTCTCCGTTGATCGAGATCTCTTCGTCGTTGCAGATGGTAAGCTCGGCGGCACCTTCCACTTCGTCGAACGCACTTATGATGTAGCGTATCCGGGAATCGACACCGAAGCCTTCGAACGGCCCGCGGTGGAAACCGGTGGGCAGGTCGAAGAACATTCCGAAGCCGACCTGAAAATCCATCGGCGGCTGGTCCTCGAAAGATATACGTTTAATAGACCGGTATTTCATCTTGGTGAAATTGCTCTGATTGGACCGGAGCCATATCGGGTAGGTGGTAAGTAACCGCGTGGGGAAATCGTACTCGGCAATCAGAAGAGGCCAATGATCGTCAGCGAAGTTGACGCCTGAGGCCTTGCCCCGCTTGAATGCCTTTTCGCTCAGGTAATAGCTCAGGTATTGGGTTCCCTCATCTGGAGTGAGCTCGATCACCAAAGACGAACCGTCCTCAGGATGAACACCGGCATCCACTATCGTTCCGCCGTATGCGGGCTTGTCCTGTAGTTTCCAAATCTCAGGCACGCGCTCACCTCTACCCCAAGTCTTCGAAGCAAAATGCCCGACCCCAACAAGGATTTCAAAATAATCCCTTCACGGGCACTCGAACGGTAGCTTATCGCGCCGTTATTCTGAAAGCGGAAGTGCTGCTGCCGGCCCCACATACGACCTTCAGTGGCTCGCAGTCGAGCGTGAGCAAGTAGTGGTCTGCGCTTCAGCCGGGAGAGCTACCGCCGCTTTCCAGGCACGTAGGGCTGGCCTGGCGCTCCCGTCGGCGGCGACAGCCGCAAGCCGATGTCCTTGCTTCCGCACTTCGAACAGCAGAGCTTCGGCACCAGGTCGTTGCGCATCCAGCTGTGGTCCCGGCCGAGGCGAGCGGCGAGCGCGTTAAGATCGAGATCGGCATTGTGGTTGCAGCCGAAACGGTAGCAGTATGCTGTGAGGGTATAGTTGCCCTCGATGACATCGCCGATCGTGCTGACGGTGAGCGGCATGTCACTTCAGCCGTTGTTGCATCCAACCGACAACGCGCCTTTCCTTAAAGATCGGCTTGTCGATCGAAACACGCGGAGGCCGATCCCAATCGACCTCAACGAGCGAGATGCGCGTCTTGGGACGGCAGCGCGTGCATCGGAATTTGAGCGTGATCGGATCGCGGCCGCCGCCTAAGAGCATCATGAGGTCAGTGGCAAGGAAGTGCCGGACATTCCCGCACGGGCATTCCGCACGCACGAGCATGCCGAGCCGGGCTGCCTTTCCCAAGGTGTCGATCGGTTGGGCCATGAGAACGAATTAGGAACAAATCCCCATTGCCGTCAAGCAACCGCCGTGGCAATCTTCAGCCCATGTGCAACCTCTATAACGTCACGACGGCCAAAGAGGCCATCATCCGCTGGACGCGCGCCATGCGCGACAACGCCTCGTGGAACGAGCCCTCGCTGCAGATCTACCCCGACCAGCCGGCGCCGATCGTGCGCAATGCGACCGATGGTGAGCGAGAGCTGGTGCGTGTGCGCTGGGGTTTGCCTTCATCCAGCCAAGCCCTGTTCCAGGCAGCGAAGAAACGGGCCGACAAGCTCCGCGCCAAGGGCAAGGAAGTGGATTTCGACGAGCTTCTGAAGATGGAGCCTGACCGCGGCACGACGAATGTCCGGCGTGTCGAGAGCAGGCACTGGACACGATGGCTGGGCGTGCCCAACCGCTGCGTCGTGCCTTTCACCAGCTTTGCTGAGCCCGACCCGGCAAGCGCCAATGGCGGTCCGATCCCGAACGCCTGGTTCGCGCTGGATGAGAGCCGGCCGCTCGCCTTCTTCGCCGGCATATGGGTGGCGGACTGGACCTGTGTCCGGAAGGTAAGGGATGGCCTCATCACCCTCGACTTGTTTGGCTTCCTGACCACGGAGCCGAACGGCGTCGTCGCGCCGATCCACCAGAAGGCGATGCCGGTCATTCTGAGCACGCAGGAGGAAGTCGAGACCTGGCTGACGGCGCCGTGGGAGGATGCAAAGGCACTGCAGCGGCCGCTCCCCAATGAAATGCTGACGATCGTCGACGCGCCGGCCCTTCCGGAGGACGAACCGGCATCTGCCCAGGGATCCTTGCTGTGAGCGACAGTCCGAACGGCCCCGAGGCGCCTTCCTCCGTCACGCCGGCCGGCATCGTCGAACACTATTGTGAGCATCCGGACTGCACCGCATGGGGCGGCTTCGGCTATTCGCGCGGCAAGGATCAGGCGTCGAAGTGGTTTTGCCGCGATCACAGGTCAGCCGGTGAACGTTACATCGGCAAATCATGAGCGGCCGCAGTGAGTGAGGAGCGCTGTCATGCCGGAGTTCAAGATCCCCGACACCTTCGATTTCGAAGTGGACGTTGAGCCATACAACGGCGACCTGGTCGGCATTCTCTCGTTCGTCACGCACGACAGCCGAGACCGGTATCTGATCGACAGAGAGGACGCCGAACGGCTCGTTGCCACACTCAACACCTTCATAGAGGGCCGATTCCGGTTTGCCCGGCGCCAGGACAGCGACGGCTTGTGGGAGGTCTATGAGATCGCGAACGGAGCAACCGTTATCACGGAGGGGCCTCTGACGGGGCTCGACGAGCATGAAGCCCGAGAAGTGATCGATCTCCTCCACGAGGGCATCGTGGAGCCTGGCGGCTGAAATGAATGCGATCCGTGCGCCCGAACCGAATGATGAGAAATGCCCGGTCTGCAAGGGAAGCTTCTGGGTCTGCGAAAACCATCCGCTGCTATCGTGGCCGGATGAATGTGAGTGTGGTGCGGCGGCTCCTTGCCCGATCTGCAATATTGCCGAGCCGCCGCGGCTTTCTCCCGGTTTTGAACCGGATGAGCAGAAAAGAGGCCCCCGCCGGCTGACATGGAGAGCGAAGTTGAGTTCGCGCAGGTATGAAATTGTGGTAAAGTCTCCAACATCAGGTTTCGCGTGGTAAATGAGCGCACTGTCGCTTTCCCATTACACCGCTTCGACTTCTCTTCAGGGGAAACGGCCTAAGGAGCAGGTCTATGCCCAACCCAATCCCGCCGGATCATGAATCTTCGTGGACACCAAAAGTTCGCCAGCTACGCTCCAAAGCAATAATGGATGTTGAGCAAGCGAATTTCCTGGTTCGAAGAGTTTCTGCTGAAGAGCGCGAACCGTACGAAAAACAAGCGCATTTGCAAAGTCTTACTCCACAGCATCTGGACGCCTTATTCCCAAAATCAGTCGAACCGATAAAGGTGTTCTCATTAGATACGCGCTTCCGCTTCCAAGATAGTCAAAGAAATTATGATCAGAACGCATACTGTTCTACTATGTTAATACCAATTACGCCGAAACTGATTGATTATTTTCGTCGCTATTTTTATCCAGACAATATAAAAGGGGGCGTTCCGGGGGAGTACAGAGGTAATCCTGCTTTTAAAAAGGAAAAAGAGGAAATTACAGTTGTCATTCGCAAGGCGGGCTGGAGCGACTTCTGGGAGTTGATAGACGATATCGAATATACACCCGGATTTATGCGTTACGGTAATTGTACTGGATTCTAGAGTTATGGTATTTAATTGCAAACGCTAGCGGGTTGAAGGCACTACTGATCAATTCAGGAAGCTACGATTTTGAATATAGGTAAGGTGAAGCTGGAGTGGGAACGATGAGCGACGCCCTCCAAGACACCGCCCGCATCCTATGCCGCTACGAAGGCGGAAAGGAATGGGAGGATGCGAGCCAGAATGAGCGCGATAAGTGGCTCAAAGCAGCCAAGGAAGTGCAGGACATTATTAATGCGCCTTGGCCGACGCATCTCACAAAACGCGGATTACACTAGTCGGGCTGGAGTTGCTGAGCAGATCCTCAAGAATCAAAAGAGCCCCGCCGGCCGGAGCCAGCGGGGCGACAAAAGCAGCGCAAATTATTCCCAGAATTATTCCTAAGGCGGTGGCCGCCCCGTCAGCCAGGTGTAGGCAGCACCAAAGCCCGCGGCGGCAGACAGTACGACGCCACCGATCCGAAACAACCAATAGCCGAAAGTGCCGGCGCCCCGAACGCGCTCCCGCATCTGAAGGTACTCTTCGCTAGTCGGCCGGATCGTCGTCACTTCCTTCTCGACCGCTTCAAGCCGGTGGCCGATGTGGATCAGATCGCGCGCCGTCGCTTCCTGGACCTCATAGACCTTTTTGCGGCTCTCACTTGCGGACTTCATCTCATCGACGACAGTCGCCAGCAACCGCTCGATCGAGTTAAGCCGCTCGTCGAGCCGCGCTACCTGTGCTTCTGTGCTGCCTGGCATTCAACCCCGCTCCTCGTGATCCTGCTGCTTGATGTCGTCGTACCAATCGGCGCAGCGGATGACGCGGGCATTGGCCCGACCAAGAGCGCGATCGGTTTTGATGAGTGCCACGTCGAGCCGGTCGCCCACTATCACGCCAGAGTGCTCGCGCACGCGGCAGTCGGCAGGTTGGTCGGGCAGTTGTCGCGCCGACTCGATCGCCTGTTCCACGAGGCCAGCGTCGGCCTGCCTCTTTCCCGCCGCCGCCATGCGGTCCTCAGCGGTTACGCAGCCGCTCAAGAACATTGCGGTCAACGCTGCAATCGCCGGCCACAGGGCGAGCGAGGATGTCATCGATTTCATGGGAAAGTTCCTGCTTTTCCTGCACGGTCTCGGCAAGGCGCTCGGCGTAAAGCCTGTTTGCCCGTTGCGCCGCGGCAAGGCGCCGCTCGCGTTCGTCGGCGATGGCGGATAGTGCGGCGACTTCCGCCGATGCGGCAGCAAGCTCTTCGGCCGCCACAAGCTCCGTTACGGCGTTATCGACGGCCTCCCGCACAGCGGAGGACTTATCGAAATGAAACCATGCGCCGGCGGCGAGGAACGCCCACAGCGGCAGGGTGATGCCGAAGGTCAGGATCTTGCCGAGGACGGCGATGGCCTTCGCGCCATATGCTGCTAGCCACGCGGGGATCATCCCACCCTCCCATCGAATTCGTCGCCGTGAGGCGCAGCCACGTCTTGCGGCCAATGGGACGGCCGATAGCTGCGAGGGGGCTGCGCCTGCCGCCAGGCTTCCTTGTCGTGCTCGAGCTTGTAGGCGCCGGCGACTGCGAGGATCGCCGAAGGCCAGATGATGACAAGCACCGCAGTCATTGCCTGGACCATTTCAAAGCCGGCCCACATCGCGCCGAGCGTCAGGCCGAGGGCGATCGCGATCAGCGCCCAGGCCGCCTCGCGCTTGCCGGTCTTGCCATCGTTGGGGGTGACGCCAAGGAGGCGCAGGAGATGGACGAACATCAGCGCGTCGCCACCAGGTCGCCGGCGCCGGCAGTGGCGCGAACCGGAGGGTAGGACTTGAACGGGAACGACTTCGGCCACCGGAAGGCGATGAAGTCGTCGAGGTCGAACCAGGTGTAACGGAGAGAGTTCGACTGGTTGCCGCCCAGGAGCTTCACCCGCCGGCGCGCCGCGTCATACTCGGCCACCGTGCCGACATGGCCAGCATTGGCATTCCATCGAATGACGCCGAGGGCGCCGACCTTCGGCCCCCCGGCATCGATGCCGAAGTCCGCCCAAGCCTGGGCCCAGAACGGATTGTTCGGCACCGGCTCATAGGGCAGCGTCTTGACGATCGCCGTCTCAATCGCATCGCCACACCAGGGCAGCTTGGCGGGGTTGCCCAGAAACTTGCCGCCCCTCAGCCACATAGAGAGCACCGCGTTGTCGCGCCTCTCGTGGAGGCCGACACGCCGATGCAGCTCCGCCATCCACGGCGGCATTATCTCCTGCGGCGCGTGGCCAGCCTCCTTGCTCGGACGCCCGGGCGCCATGCGCAGCGCTTCGACGGTCTGAGCATCGGCAACGCCCGACTGCTTGAGATCGTTCGCGCGCTGAAATGCGACGAGCGCCCTGCGTGTCTCGCCGCCGATCGCGCCGTCCTGCGCAACGCGGAATCCGTGCGCGCTCAAGCGGCTCTGCAGCCACTCTGCAAAGGTCATGGTATTCCCTCTCGATTTTCGGAGAAATCAGGTCAGCGGAGGCGCCAATGCATGGCGTCGATTTTCTGTCCGCTAACGCCTATGGCCACTGGAACGGCGGCAGTTCGGCAATGAAGCCGTCGACCGTCGGCGCCGCGCGTTCACCGGTCGTCACCTTGTCCAGCTCGCCCAGCGCATAGCCCCACACCTGATCGCGCCAGGCGACGAACGCCTGTGCCTCGGCGGCCCAGGCGACGTTGGTGCTGCTGACATAGGTTGTGAGTGTAAAGGCGTCGTCGTACTGCCGCTCTTGTGCCTTCGCGTCCAGATGCGATTGAACGGCGCGACGGAAGTCGTCAACGCTTGGGCCGACCGGTGCGGCCGGCGGGTTGATCGTTAACTCCACGAGTGCTGGGATCTCGGATTCGTCTAAGGTGCTGACGTAAAACACGCGAGGTTCAGCATCCGAGTCAGACGGTAGAATCTCCGTTATCTTGTAATGTTTGCCGAGCGCGCCGTAGTCCGACACGAGTTCTTGAGTGTAGTCCATCATGCCGCTGTCCTTGTCTGGAGTCCCAAGAAGCCAAACGGTGCGGCATTCGGACCATTCACGAAACCATAACCGTTCTGCGCAGGTGCGTATGTCCAGCTTGATCCGCTGCCTACATCTCCGACGCTCCCGATGACAGTAACGTTTCCACCACCACCAAGAGCAACCTGTACGCCACCTGTATTATGATTGTTCACGATCATAAGACCTGAAAAATTGTTGAATATGAGTGCGGCACCCGCTCCAACACTATAAGGAAAATCCCCCGTGCTTATAGCGGCAGCATTATTAGTCCATGCTGTCGGCTGCACTTTAAGAGTGCCAATTACTGTCCCACCGCTCTTTGGGAGAGGGTCAATATTTCCCGTATGCCAAAAGCCGTTCCACGCCTGCCAGGACGGCGCAGTAGTTCCCACGCGGAAGGCTATTTGAGCCGTGTCGAAGTCAGACACGATTTGCAATATCGTGTCACTTCCTCCCCCTCTACACACTATCAACTGACCAAAGTCATAGCCCGGCGGACCATTCGTGTAGTTGTTAATACGATAGAATCCGGAATTGGTGACGGTATCCAGGTCCGTCGTTCCGGGGAGATCGGCAGTTACGGGTGCGCCGATCGTCCCGCGCATCGCTTCTGCGTCAGCGTCGTCGAGCAGCGTCCGCGCGAACGCTGAGAGGACCGTCAGATCCATCGTGCCTTCACCGGTGAAGTACGGCAGCTTATCGGCCGCGCCGGTCAAGCCAACCAGCGCATCCAGATTTGCGCCGTTCACCGTCTCCATCGCACCTGGACCGGTGCCGCGGAGATAGTTCCCCTCGGCCAGCGTCAGCCCTGCCAGCGCATCCACATTGCCGCTCTGCAGCAAGCCGAGAATCGTCTGCACCGCCCGCCGGAACGCCACAAGGTAGGGCGTGAACATCACCTCGTAGGGCGCGGCGGTCTGATCTGGGCCAGCCCAGGGATAGGCGAGCGTCACCTGGCTGTTGGCCTCATCCAGCGCCTTCACGCGCGTCGGCCTGCCCACATGCGTGCCAAAGAAGTCGCCCACGCGCAGGACATTGAAGAGGCCGCCATAGCTCTGGAATGTCACCACCGTGTCGCCATTGTCGATGGTGGCGGTTCCTGTGTCGAACCAGCCGGGACCGATGTCAGCCGCCATTGGTACTCTCCTCGTTTGCGTCGATCGTCTGGGCGCCCTGCCCGTCCGCAGCCGGCGCATCGCCGCACCGCTCGCGCAGGCGGTCGATCAGTTCGCCCTGCTTGGCGATCATCTCCTTCTGCGCCTCGTCGAGCGCGCGCAGCCGCTGGATCTGCTCCGTCTGGAGGAGCAGTTGCTTTTCGAGATTGGCGACATGCAGATCCTGCAAGCCGCGCAGCGTCGACAACCCCTGTGCCATAGCCGCAGAGCTGATCGACGCCTTCTCAGGCGTGTCGGTCATGGGAGGTCTCTTGGTGTTCAGAGGTTAGAGGTTCTTCGGAATCGCGAAGATGTAGTAGTGGATGCCGATCGGCTTATCGTCGTTGGAGTGATCCGGCACAATCTGCCCCTCGTCCAGACGGTATCTGTAGGGATGACCCAGCGCGAGATGGAACTTGACGGACGTGTCCGTGACGAGTGCGACGGTCCCGTCGCTGCACTGAATGTCCTTCTGGATCCCCGAGATCCCCGACTTCAGAACAGCCGCCCAGGGCTCTGTAACTTGACCGTTAGCGCCGCCCTGACGCCGAACGTAGTACTTCACGAACGGGTAGAAGTCTCCAGGATTCGCGAAGCTGACGGTCTTTGCGCGATCTCCGTAGGCCTGGGAAGTAGCGGACTCCACGAACGCATCCTGATGAAGATAGCCGCTCGACACGATCGACGGATACGCGAAGCGCGTGTCCAGCAGGATGTCACCGCTCAGCGGGTTGGCATCTGACGATCCCGGACGCTTCAGCTGCTGGTGGCCGGAGGGAAGGTTGCGAAACACCTGTACGCCGCCGCTCGTGGTACGTCCGTCGTCGGCGCAGATCATGTAGCGAACGCGCAGCGTCTGGCTTCCGCGATTGAATATCCGAACACGATCCCCGTAGATCACGTACGACATCTTGAAGAACTGGTCTCCGATGCTGTCGTTCGTGATGGCCTGCGGGATGGTCAGGGCCTGACCGTCCCTCCACACCATATAGTCCATATACGTGCGATCGGTCAGCTCTACGGGTGTCAGTACATCCGAACTCCCGCTCGCCGCGACGACCACTTCCCCGGCGCGCACCACCTTCATTGGGACGCGAGTGCTGTCTATGATGAGACCGTCGCGCCCCACTGTGTCAGCATCCACGCCGCCGCGCCCGACACGCACGAGAGTTGGCGAAATTAGCGTGTTCCGCGTTCCCGGCGCACCGGCCGGCACGGCAGGAATCGACTGCGTGTAGCACGGAAGATCCATGACGGTGAAAAGCGATGGGGTGGTGTCGGAGCGAAAGTAGTCGATGCTGCTTCCACGCCGCTTGTCGGGCCATAGTCGCATCGCGACAGGCTCGGCGTAGTTGTGCCCGCCATCGATCCCTGAGCGCAAATCTGTGACATAGGTCATCCACGCTCGGTTGTATCCGCCCCTTCCCCCAAACTCGTCCTCCGCGGTCTGCCAGTACCGAGCGGCGGGACCCTCTATCTCCGTGCCGAGAGGGTAGGCGCGTCTGGACTCGGCAATCACCGGATACGAGCGGTTGATGATGCGATTCGGGTATACCCAGACCGTCTGCAGATCACCGCCCCCTCCGGAGCGAGATATGACCTTGAAGCATTCGTCCGGGCCGGAGCCGCCAGGATAGAACGTCAGGGCACCGACCGAGGCGCTGCCGTCCCAGCCGGCATACTCCCAGTGATCCAGGTGGGCAATTTCGCCGGTCTCCGAGTTGAACAGGAACTTGCCGTAGTCTGTGTTCGGCGTCGCGAGCGCATCATCGGCGTTGTTCGCCATGACCTTCACAACGCCGCCAACACCCGGCTTGTGTCCGATGAAGAGCTTGGACATCAGTTCCTGATTTCCAGAGAGGCGTTGTTGCCGTCGCCACGGATGTCGAGCTTGCCATTGTTCGACCGAAGGCGGTCGAAGAACAGATCACCGATCCGGGCATTTGCGAGGTAGGCGGTCCCGTTCTGGAAGACGAAGGGCGTCGTGTCGTTCGTGCCGTCCGTGACGACGAACTGCTGAGCCACGAACACAGCTCGGGTCAACGATCCGTTGGTGTCGAGATAAAAGGCCGCGGTCGACCAATCGTCACCGGATCCGGTCTTCACTTCGACGCCCCAGCGCGCCCATCCGCCGCCGGGCGACGCCTGGGCCTGGCCGCGCACGGTCACGCTTGCGGCGACATCGCCGACTTCTGTCTCGAGGAGTTGGATGGATTGGGCGTTCGCCTGAATTTCGCCGTCTACCCTGGAGATTTCCGCTTGGAGGAGCTGGGTGACGCCAGCGATGTCCTCGTTTACGGTCGCCTCAAGCCGGATGAGTTGCTGTGAAAGCGCCCGTGTCTCGCCACTGAGGATCGTGATCCGCTCGCTGTACCGCGCATTCGACGCTGCCAACTCGCGCCGGATCTCCTGCTTGTCCTCATACGCGTTCTCGGCATCCGAGATATCCATTTCGGCGTTGGCAAGTGCTTCCTCGAGCTCCTCGCGCGTGTTCCAGCTCGTCCACTCCAACGCCTCGTCTACGAAGTCTTCTATCTCGCCATAGTCGACATCATCCGACCCGAGCTTGACGGGCGGCGTCATTACGGCAAACCAGAACGACCATTCTTCGCGCCGGCCGCTGTAGGGCACATAAATGCCGCGCGCCTCGTACAGCGTGTCCGGCAGAAACGTGCCGTTGAGCACAACCGAGCGGATAGGGTTGGCCGGATCCGGGTCGCCATAGGGGATCTCGCCGTCGAAGATGTGCACCCCTGTCGCCGCCAGGCGCACCTGCACGCGCACGGCGCGAACATCATCCAGGTCGCCGTCGAAAAAGACCTCGATCGAAGGCCGGCGCGCCTTGCCGTCCGCGTCGAGGATCGTCGCCGGCGCCACCTGCCATCCCGTCATCAGTTGCGCCGGCGGCCGCACGGGCCCGATCACGCCGCCCACGCCGGTCGGCTGCTCGTCGGTCGCGGGGTTCCAGTCGTAGTCCGCCGGGTCGATTTCCTTCAGCACGACCAGCTGGTTCATGCCCGCCTCGCCGACGATCTGGTCCACCCGGAACTTCTTGTTGATGTAGCCGTTGCGCGCCGACGTCCAGGAGACGACATCGTTCTGCTCGAGAAGCCAGGCCTCCGGCGGCAGATAGAAGGAATGGACCCGGAAGCGCCGCTCCTCCTCGATCATCGGCTTCAAGAGCCGCTGCACCTGTACCGCATAGGGCACCGCGGCGAAGTTCACGCCCGTGGCGAGCCGCCGGTCCCCGTCTTCCGCTTCGAAGGCGGCGGAATAGCGCGCCGGGGCATCCTTCGTGCCCCATGCCTCATCGGGCTCGGGATAGGTCGCCTCCACCCCGTTATAGGTTTCGTCGAGCGAGGGCCAGGGCCGGAGGCTCTGGCCTTCGGTGACGACGATATCCTCGTCGGTGAAGGAATAGACCGCCGCGCCCGGCGCGCCGACCTGCATCTTGAAGATGCCGCCCGCCTCGACCACACGGCCGGAACACGCCTTCTCCATCTCTTCGATGACGGAGAGCGGCTCGAGGCTGCCGCGAATCTCGTAGCCCGCCCGGAACTGCGGCTCCAGCGTGCCGTCCTCGCGCTCGACCAGCACGTCGCATTCGTTGGCGGCCGCCATCCAGTTCGCCGCCGGCAGGCGGAAGGCGGGCAGGTTCTGGCCGCCATACATCCATTCGCCCTGCCCCGGAACGCCGTAATAAACGCCGCGGATGATGTTGTAGATGATGACGGCGGGGTTGCGCGTCGGCTCCCAGGTCGAAGGATCGTGCCAGCGATGCGGGCCGCTACCGCCCACACTCGAATCCTTGCGCACATCATAGAAGGCGACGGGCGGCGGCATGCCGATCCACTGCACCTGCCCGGGAAAGAGATCGCGGTTGAACTGCGCCGTGACGATGAGGATCGGGCAGCCGCGCCCGATCATGTCGCTTTTCCACGGCCGCTCGGGATCGTTGCCGAACTTGTCGAGAAGGAAGGCGTCCGCCGCCTCCTGCGTGCCGTCGAGATACTTCACCCACAGGTGGTTGTTGCTGGAGCCCGTACGGTATTCCAGCACGGGAAAGCCCTGCTCGTAGGAATCGTCGTCCCAGTCGATCGTGCACAGCTCGCCGTTCACCCAAAGCTCGGGCGCGCCGGGCGCCGGCAAATCGCCGATCTGGATGACGTCCGTCAGATAGGCGTTCGGCGTCTTGTCCTCACGCCCCCATACCCCGATATATTTCCGAGTGCCGGCACTGGCGTAGTCGCCGACGATGAAGCCGATCGGCGCATCGTCGCCGACTTCCACGTCAAGCTGGACCCCCGGCGGGATCGGCTCCTCCTTCTTCATCAGCGCCCGTTCGAGCAGGCTGACGCCGACCTTGACGGCGACCGCCAGCGCCGTCTTCAGCAGGAGCGCCCCGAACCCGGCCGCGCCGATCGCGCCGGAGATCGCCGAGGCGATCGCGCCGATCGCG
>NZ_JBHSUM010000027.1:0-41539 GCF_042660605.1 Nitratireductor sp. GCM10026969 | reverse complement strand
GTCCGCTTCCGCCCGGCCGCTGTCATGCGGCGCCACGCCGAAGAGCACCTCCGCCGTCTCGGTGCGCCCGGAGCCCAGAAGCCCGGCAACGCCGACCACCTCGCCCTTGTGGATGTCGAGGTCGAACGGCGCGATGCGCCCCGTGCGCCCGAAATCGCGGAAACGGATCGCCGGCGCTCCCTCCGGGCGGTCGGTGCGGCCGCTTTCGCGTGTCTCCTGCTCCAGTTCGCGGCCGAGCATCATGTTGACGAGCCGCACGCGGTCGAGATCGGCCGTCGCTTCGCTGCCGACAAGCTGGCCGTTGCGCAGGACGGTGATGCGGTCGCTGATCTGGTAGACCTGGTCGAGGAAATGCGAGATGAAGACGATGCCAAGCCCCCGCTCCTTCAATGAGCGCACGACGTCGAACAGCATGCGCACTTCATGGGCATCGAGGCTGGCGGTCGGCTCGTCGAGGATCAGGACCTTGCCGGAAAGCATCACCGCACGGGCGATCGCCACCACCTGTTGCACCGCGACGGAATAATCTTCAAGGTTCCGCCCCACGTCGATATCGAGGGCGTATTGCGACAGCACCGCGCGTGCGCGCGCCTTCATGGCGCGGCCCGAGATCATGCCGAAGCGGGTCGGCTGGTGCCCGAGGAAAAGGTTCTCCGCCACCGTCAGGTTGGGCAGGAGGTTGACCTCCTGATAGACCGTTCCGATGCCGTGGCCCTGCGCCTCCAGCGTGTCGCGCGGGTCAATGACGCTCCCGTCTAGGACGATGTCGCCGCTGTCGCGCCGATAAGCGCCGGTGAGGCACTTGATCAGCGTCGATTTGCCGGCGCCGTTCTCGCCGAGAAGCGCGTGCACCTCGCCCGCCTGCAGCGTGAAGTCCACCCGGTCGAGCGCAACGGTGCCGGGGAATGTCTTCGTCACGGCCGTGGCGCGAAGGCGTGGCTGGCTCTCGCTCACTCCGGTCCTCCCGTATCTTTCTCACGGAGTGCGGTTTCGGACGCGCCGCCGAATGCGTAGGGCGGCGCGTCCCGATCGGCCAATTGGGCCAGGTCGAGCGGCGTCAGGCGCCGGTCAGTAGCCCAGATCCTTCTTGGCTTCGTAGACGGCCATCGGATCGTCTTCCTGGGTGTAGAGCTTCGATTCCGTCTGGATGAACTTCGGCGGCATGGTGCCGTCGTTCAGATACGCTTCCAGCGCATCGAACGCCGGGCCGGCCATGTTCGGCGTCAGCTCCACGGTGGCGTTCGCCTCACCGGCGGCCATGGCGGTGAAGATGTCCGGAACCGCGTCGATGGAGACGACCAGGATGTCCTCGCCGGGCTTGAGGCCCGCTTCCTTGATCGCCTGGATGGCGCCGACGGCCATGTCGTCATTGTGGGCGTAGAGCGCGCAGATGTTCGTGCCGCCACCTTCGGCCTTCAGGAAGCTTTCCATGACCTCCTTGCCCTTCGTGCGGGTGAAGTCGCCCGTCTGGCTGCGGATGATGGTGAGATTGTCGTGGCCGGAGATTGCCTCTTCGAAGCCGTTCTTGCGGTCGATGGCGGGCGATGAGCCGGTGGTCCCCTGGAGCTCGACGATGTTGCAGTCCTCGCCATTCACCGCTTCGACCAGCCATTCGCCGGCAACGCGGCCCTCGTGCACGAGGTCGGAGCCGACGGCGGTGAGATAGAGGTCATCGGGCGCGTCCACCATGCGGTCGAGAAGGACGACCGGGATCTCCGCCTCCTGCGCCTCTTCCAGCACCGAGTCCCATCCGGTCGCCACCACAGGCGCCAGAAGGATCGCGTCCACGCCCTGCGCGATGAAGGAGCGCAGCGCCTTGATCTGGTTTTCCTGCTTCTGCTGCGCGTCGGCGAATTTGAGGTCGATGCCGCGCTTCTCCGCCTCCTGGCGCGTCAGCGTTGTCTCGGCGGCACGCCATCCCGATTCCGACCCGATCTGCGAAAAGCCGATTGTCTGTGCCGCCGCCCCGGACGCCATCAATGCCATCGACGCGAGCGCCGCCGCGCCGAGCCATACTTTCCTGGAAAGCATCTTTCTCCTCCCTGCTTGAAATTGGGCAAAGCCCATGCAGGAAAAAATCATATTATATGCTTTTTGTAAACGGCGAATGGAATAACGGTCCTCGGAGAATCGCGTCGGTTGTAAGACCGGAAGTTCAAGCCGCATGACGAGCCTGCCCTCTCCCCGTCAGTCCTGACCTAAACGGCCTTGCGCAGCAGCGCCACATCCTTGACTGGGATTACACACTGCCACCCGAACCGCCGGGCGAGGTGGTGTATCGTCTCTTCCTTGTAGAAGACGACATGGGTGGGGTCGCGGCGATAATGCCAGTTGGCGAAGCGCGCGTCTTCGGTTCGAAAGCAGGTCATGAGCCCCAGCCAGCCACCGGGTTTCAGGAGCCGGTCCAGCCGTTCGAACTCCACCGCCGGCTCGTGAAAGTGTTCAGCCACCTCGCTGCAGACGATGAAATCGTAGGTGACCGCGAGCGCGGACGGGTCGGGCGCGAAGAAGGGATCGTAGAGACGCATTTCGTGGCCGCGTTCGCGCAGCATCGCCGCCAGCGCCGGCCCTGGCCCGCACCCGTAATCAAGGCCCAGGCTGGCTGGCTTGAGGCGGGCCGCCAGCGGATCGCACAGTTTCGAGAGAAACCGGCGGTAGCGTGGATCGTCGGGATCGTTTTCGTGATGCCGATAGTGGGCCTGTTCCTCTTCGCGCGAGGGCAGGCCGTCCGCGTCGAGCACGACCGCTTCGCACCGCAGGCAGCGCCGATAGTCCCGCTCTCCGATGGATGCGAACATCTCGGTGGCCGATGACCGGCAGACGCGGCAGCGGCGGGACGGGGCCGCGGGATGGTCCGGCATGGAGGATGTTTTCTTCAGCATGGCCATGCCCTTTGCGCCCTAGTATCCGGTGCTGCAAGCGCTTTCATCTCGTGAAGACCTCATGGGGGAGACACGGCCACGAAGTCGGCGGACAGCGCACCCGAGGCGATCACCAGCCCGATGCCGCCGTCTCTGAAAGCCAGCTCGCTTTCGTCACGGGCTTCGATGTCCACGTCGTCGACGCGCGCCTGGATGATGTTCCCGACGGCGCTAGCAGTCACCTGCATCCGTTTTTCCAGAGCGAGGTCGAACGGCGTGCTCGCCAGCACCTTAACTTCCTCGTCACGTACGCGCACGATCTCCAGCCGGTTCTCACGAGTGGCACGCACGCCGTAATAGCGTCTGAGGCCCTGCACACGCAGTGCCACGCCGCCAAAATCGCCCAAGTGCAGCACGCATTCGGTCTCTACGCGATAGTCCGTCCAGTCCCGCGTGCCATGGATGATCATCCCTTCGCCCCGTGCCTGCGAAATGCGGAAGCTCTCGGCGAAGCGGTCGGAAAAGGAATCGACGGCGTTGACCCAGGCCCGGTGCCAGAAATCGCTCTTGCCCGGCGGACGGCGCAGCACGACGTCCGGCGAACCGTCCCAGCGCAGATAGTCGAGCAGCACTTTGCCCTCTACGCCCGACGTGTTTGCGCCAAGCGCGATGCCGACCGCGCCGATGGGCTGGCCATCGAAAGACGGCACGCGCCATTCGAGCGTCTTCGCGCTGCCGGGCGCAAGCCCGACGCGGGCGCAGTCGACGTCGCGCAGTCGGCCGTCCTCGTCATAGACACTGAGGCGCAGACGTGCGGCGACCGTGCCTTGGTTGGACGCCGGTGCGACAAGTCGCGCCTTGAGGTGCTGGCCGGGCGAAAGCAGCGGCGTCGCCATCAGCTCGTAAATGTCCATCACACCCACCTCCGGCGGCGCAAAGGTGGGCGTGGTGACCGCCGCCGGCTGACCTTCCGCGAGCGCCTTGTAGTGGATGGCGAGAGCCCTCGCGCCGGCGAACGGTTCGTTGGAGAGCCTCACCCGGGTTTCGGTGCCCTTCTGCGGCCGGAAGCCCTGAACACTTCCGGGCAGGGAGAAGTGGAAGCGTGCGCCGTCCTTCGGCGGCTCGATGCCGTCGCGGCCGGCGAGCCTGACACCGAGGTCGGCCAGATGATAGCTGACGCGCACCGCGTCGTTGACGGCGTTACCGCCGTCGGCCGAGGAGATGAGCAGCCGGTCGGCCAGGGGTCCGCGCCAGTCCGGTCCCGCATCGAGCCCTTCGAGCCCGAGCATGATGCCCATCAGGCACCCCACATTGCCGGCATTGCAGTCGGTGTCCCAGCCGGACGTGTTGACGATCGTCTGCGCCCTGGCAAAGTCGTCCGGCGCGTAGAGAATGGCCATGATCATCAGGGCGTGGTTCGGTACCACGTGGCAGATGCCGGGATACTTGTCGTAGCCGTAATGGTTCTCGATCGCTTGCCGCGTGGCCTGCCAGTCCGCGTTCTCTCCGCGCCAGCGCCGCACGTCGCCGATCAGGCGCGCGATGCGGCTGTCGGCGGGGATCACGGAAAGACCCGTTTCGAGCAGTTGGTCGACATCGGTCGTGTTGAACGCTGCGGCCTCCATCGCCGCCCACAGCTTGGCGGCGAACACCGCCTCGCCGTCATGGCTCACCCGGGCTGCCTGTTCGGCCAGGCGGGCGGCGAGATGCGGCTGGCCGGGAGCGACCAGCGCCCAGCCGTCGATGAAGATCTGGGCACCGATTTGCTCGGCGATAATCTTTCCGTTGGTGGCGATCGCGCCGGAGGCCGGGGCCTTGATGCCGTGCTTGAGGTTGAGCCAGGCCGTGTGCTCGGTCGAGTTGCCGTTGCCGCCCCACCAGAGCGTCGAGCGGCCCCCGACAATGAAATTGAGCCAGGTCTTGCCGATCTCCTCCGCCGACAGTTCCGGTGAGATGCCATGGTCATCGAGCGCCCGCACGAAAGTGAAGGTGCCGGAAACATCGTCATCCGTCACCACCAGCGGCTGGCCGAGACGCTCGTGAACGTAGTAGGCGATCGGCCCGAGTGTGCGCATGATCCTTGCGTGGCTCCAGCCCTCGATCGGGCGGCCGAGATAGACGCCGATCAGCTTGCCGAGCACCCCGGCATAGACCCGCTCCAAATAATCCTCGGGAATGCGCGTCATTTCCCTCATCACCTGACCTTTGCATGACGGTCCATTCTAGGCCTCGTCGTCGTGCCAGGCCATGGGAGAGCAGATAGCGAAAGGCCGCATTTTCTGCGCGGGTTCGGGGATTCCCAGGCTGAGGTCGTCGCCGTTGTCGCGCAGGCGGTCTGGGGCATGGCCGAGATCTCTGCCCGGACCGGCCATGTCGCCTCAACGGAACCGTAGCGGCGCTCTCCGGTTCGGAGGGGCAGTAGCGACGACAGGAGGAAGCCATGGCCTTCACCCTCGAAAGCCCCGCCTTCAGCGATGGCGGGCGCATCCCGGACAAGTATGCCCGAGATGGCCAGAACGTCTCGCCCCCGCTCGTCTGGAAGGATGCACCGGCCGGCACCAGGAGCTTTGTGCTGGTGGTCGAGGACCCGGACGCCCCTTCGCGCCTGTTCCGTCACTGGGGCGTCTACGACATCGCCGCCGAGCGCGACCGTCTGCCGGAGGGCACGACGGCTGGTGCCAAGACCGAGAGTCTCGGCCATGGCGTGAACGACTTCGGCAACCCCCATTATGACGGGCCGCAGCCGCCCAAGGGGCACGGCGTCCACCACTACCACTTCCGCCTGGTCGCTCTCGACACCGAGACTCTGCATTGCGACGGCAAGGCGAAGGTCGGCGACATGCTCGAAGAGGCACGGCCGCACATCATCGCCGAGGCCGAACTCGTCGGCACCTATGAGAACGGGTAGGCCGATGCGCGCGCTCTCGGGAAAGCCGGATTGCTGCTGGACCGCGAATGCCGGACCGACGGCATACCCGCCGCTCGAAGGTTCGATCCATGCCGAAACGGTGGTGGTGGGTGCCGGCATCGTCGGTCTCACCGCCGCGCTGCGCCTGCTCGAAGCCGGGCGCTCGGTCATCGTGCTGGAAGGGCTCGCGGTCGGCCGGCAGGTGACGGGACGCTCGACGGCAAAGATCACCACGCAGCACCGCCTCATCTATCGCCACCTGATGGACAGCCTTGGGCGGGATCGTGCGCATGATTACGCGACGGCGAATATCACCGGCGCCGAACAGATCCGCCGCTGGATCGATGAACGCGGCATCGCCTGCGCGTTCGAGCAGAAGCCGGCCTACGCCTATACGCAGGATCCCGCCATCCGGGCGGAGATCCAGGCCGAGGCCGAGGCCGCGCGCAGGCTCGGCCTGTCGGCGGAGGTGGTGGAGCGCGCGCCGCTCCCCTTCGAGACGGCGGGCGCGCTCCTGTTCCCCGACCAGGCGCAGTTCAACCCGGCGCAATATCTGATCGGCCTCGCCGAAGCGGTTCGCGCCGCAGGCGGGCACATCTTCGAGAACAGCCGCGCCCGGCTCATCGGTGAAGCGAGCCGCTGGCGCGCCGTCACCGACGGCGGCACGGTGCATGCCGAAAACGTCGTCGTGGCGACCAACATGACCGTCAAGAGCCCTGTCGGCATGGCGCATCGAACCCAACCGCGCAGCCATGTGGCGATGGCCTTCCGCATCGAGGAACCTTCTGTGATCGACGGCATGTTCATCAGCATCGAGGAACCCTCGCGCTCGCTGCGGACCGGCCGCGATACTGACGGCCATTTCCTGGTGGTGCTCGGGCCGCACTTCAGAACCGGCCAGGACGGCGACGTTGCCGCGCGGTTTGTCGAACTGGAGGACTGGACCCGCGCCAACGTGCCGGTCGGCGAGGCGCTCTGGCGCTGGTGCAACGAGGATTACGACACGGCCGACCGCGTTCCCTACGCCGGCGAGCCGGATCCCGAGAAGGCACCGGGCTTCTATATCGCCACCGGTTTCAATGCCTGGGGCATCAGCAACGGCACGGCGGTCGGCATGATGATCGCCGATCGCATCGCCGGCCGTGAGAACCCGTGGACGGCGCTCTACGACCCCACCCGGCCGTACCCTGAGGACTTCCATAAGAGCGGCGACAGCCAATCATATGTCGACAGCCCCGACGAGATCGCGCCGGGAGACGGTGGGGTGATCGCCCGCGGCGAGGAGAAGATCGCCGCCTGGCGGGACGAGGGCGGTAATCTGCACACAATGTCGGCGCACTGCACGCACAAGGGCTGCACGCTCACATGGAACAATGCGGACCGGACTTGGGACTGCCCCTGCCACGGCTCGATCTTCGCCACCGACGGCTCGGTGATTCACGGGCCGGCGCGCGTAGACTTGCCGAAGTTGGACCTCTGACCGATGACGAATTGAAGCAGGTTACCGATGCGCATGCCGGCCCGCCCCCAGCTTGCCAAGGGCGAAGGTGAGGGCACGCATGATCGTCTCCATCCAAGCCTGTCCCGCGCCTCTCGGCCTCAGTACGCCGGTGGATCGCTGGCGGGGAAGGATTCGATCGAGCCCTCTTCGACGACATCCCGGGGCGGCTTGTGCCCGCGCGCCGGCTGTGCCGAGGCGGGCAGTCCTTCGAGCTTCCGGTCCGTCTTCTCCTTGCCGAGCAGGAGGCGCCGGAGCACGTATTGCAGTATGCCGCCATGGCAGAAATAGCGGAACTCCTGGGGTGTATCGATGCGCACGCGCACCTTGAAGTCGGTGCTCTTGCCGTCATGCGCGCGGGCGCGCACGGAGAGCCCGGAATCGCCGGCCAGACCGTTCTCGACGGCTTTGGCCAGTCCCTCGACATCGAAGGTCTCGTGCCCGTCGAGGCCAAGCGTCTCGATGGAATCGCCTTCGGCGAACTGCAAGGGAAGCACGCCCATGCCGATCAGGTTCGAGCGATGGATGCGCTCGAAGCTCTCGGCGATGACGGCGCGCACGCCCTGAAGCGCGACGCCCTTGGCGGCCCAGTCACGGCTCGACCCGGAGCCGTACTCCTTGCCGGCGAGCACCACGAGCGGCGTGCCTTCCTCCTTGTAGCGCATCGCCGCGTCGTAGATCGGCATCATCTCGTCGCTCGGTAAGTGGCGCGTGAAGGGGCCTTCCATATCGGGGACGAGCCGGTTGCGGATGCGCACATTGGCGAAGGTGCCGCGCACCATCACCTCATGGTTTCCGCGCCGCGCGCCGTAGGAGTTGAAGTCCTTGGGTTCGACCCCTTCGGCCACGAGATAGCGGCCGGCCGGCGAATCCTTCTGGATCGAGCCCGCCGGCGAGATGTGGTCGGTCGTCACGCTGTCGCCGAGCATGGCGATCACCCGCGCGCCGGTGATTTCCTCCATCTTCTCGGGAGCCTCCTTGGCCATGCCGTCGAAGAAGGTCGGCTGGCGGATATAGGTGGACTGCGGGTTCCACGGATAAAGCTCGCTCGATTCCACCTCAAGCGCATCCCAGCGCGCGTCGCCCTCGTAGATCCGGTCGTAGTTGCGATGGTACATGTCCGAACCGATGGCATCGGCGACCACACGCTCGACCTCCTTGCTCGAAGGCCAGATATCGCGCAGGAAGACCGGCCGGCCTTCCGTATCTTCGCCGAGCGGTTCGGAATAAAGATCGATATCGATCCGGCCGGCGAGCGCGAAGGCGACCACGAGCGGCGGCGACATCAGATAGTTCGCCCGCACCTCGGAGTTGATGCGGCCCTCGAAATTGCGATTGCCCGACAGGACCGAGGCGACTACCAGCCCGTTCTCCTGGACCGCCTCGGAGACTTCCGCCGGCAACGGCCCGGAATTGCCGATGCAGGTCGTGCAGCCATAGCCGGCCAGATGAAAGCCGAGCGCCTCGAGAGGCCGGGTTAGGCCGGCCTTGTCGTAATAGTCGGTGACGACGCGCGAACCCGGCGCCAGCGAGGTCTTCACCCAGGGCTTGCTTTTCAGCCCCTTCTCCACCGCCTTGCGGGCAAGGAGGCCCGCCGCCATCATCACAGAGGGGTTGGACGTGTTCGTGCAACTCGTGATGGCGGCGATCACCACCGATCCGTGGCCAAGCGCATGCGTCTCCTCGCCGAGGCGGACCTCGGCGAGTTCCGACACGTTCTCGTCGTCCTCGCCCCAGACCCCTTCGGCATGGCCGTGCGTAGTCCGGCCGCTGGCCGCACGCTTCTGTGACCGTGCAGGAGCGTTGGGACGCAGGGACGGCAAGGCGTCCTGAAACGCCTCCTGCGCGTGTGAAAGACGAATGCGGTCCTGCGGGCGCCGGGGACCGGCGATGCTGGGTTCGATCGTGCCGAGGTCGAGCTCCAGCGTGTCCGAATAGACGGGCTCCGGCGAGTCCGGCGTGTGAAACAGCCCTTGCGCCTTCATATACGTTTCCACGAGCGCGATCCGCTCCTCCGGGCGCCCGGTGAACCGCAGGTAATCGAGGGTGACCTTGTCGACCGGGAAGATGGTGCAGGTGGAGCCGTATTCGGGCGACATGTTGCCGATCGTCGCCCGGTCGGCCAGCGCAAGGCTGGAAACACCCGGCCCGTAAAACTCCACGAACTGCCCGACAACGCCCTTCTTGCGCAGCATCTCGGCCACCGTCAGCACGAGGTCGGTGGCGGTCGACCCCTCGGGCAGCGCGCCGGTGAGGCGGACCCCGATGACGCGCGGGATCAGCATGGAGATCGGCTGGCCGAGCATCGCCGCTTCGGCCTCGATGCCGCCCACGCCCCATCCCAGGACACCCAGCCCGTTGACCATGGGTGTATGAGAGTCGGTGCCCACCACCGTATCGGGATAGGCGAGCGGCGGACCGTCTTCCCGGCGCTCTTCATCGCCGCTCAGGCCAAACACCACGCGCGCGAGATATTCCAGGTTGATCTGATGGCAGATGCCGGCGTTGGGCGGTGTGGCGGTGAAGTTGGCGAAGGCCTCGCGGCCCCATTTGATGAAAGCGTAGCGCTCGGCATTGCGCTTGTAGTCGAGCTCTTCGTTGCGGTCGAAGGCCTGTGGGTTGCCGTAGGCGTCCACCTGGATGGAATGGTCGATCACCAGTTCGACCGGCTGCTGCGGATTGATGGCCTTCGGATCGCCGCCGAGAGCGGCCATGGCGTCGCGCATCGCCGCCAGGTCCACCAGCGCGGGAACGCCGGTAAAGTCCTGCAATAGAACGCGCGCCGGCATGAAGGCGATCTCACGCGCGGTCTCCTCGTCCGGATCCCAGCCGGCGAGCGCGCGGATGTCGTCAGCGGTAACGGTCGATCCGTCCTCGTGGCGCAGGAGGTTTTCCAGCAGAATACGCAGAGAATAGGGCAGGCGGTCGATATCGAATCCCTGCGCCTTGAGCGGCGTCAGGCTGCGATATCGGTAGATCTTGTCCTTGACGCGGAGTTCGGAAGCCGTTGCGAAACTGTCCACGAGCTGCCTCCTGTCGCTACAGTGGGTACTCGGCGTTCGAGCGCGGTCGTTCCCTCCCGCGGCCCACAGTTCTTGAACGGCCGCGTGCGGAGGAAAGTTCCCTCCGGCGGGCGAGCGATCAACCCACGGTCCGCTGTTGGGGCGGCGCCGTGGGCTTCATAATCTGGCTGGACGGTTTATCCTTGCTCAGTCTCGACCGGTACGAAGAGAGTGTTTTCGCCACGAGCGACCCTCAAGAGGACCGGTCGTTCCTGCTCGCGGGCCTCTTCCCAGGCAGTGGTGAGATCCTCCACCTGTTCCACCGTGTCGCCGCCGGCCTCCAGAATGACGTCGCCTTGCTGCAGTCCGGCCTCGGCGGCGGGCGTTCCAGGCTGAACCCGCTGGATCATGACGCCCTGTCCCTCTTCCAAGCCGAGTTCGCGCCGCAGCAGCTCCGGCAGCCCGGTGACCGCTACGCCCATGCTCGCACCGTCGGGCTCGGTGGCAGGCTCGGCGTTGGCGGCAGTCTGCTCTACCTCGCGGGTGGCGAGTGTCAGGTCGACCTCGACCGTCTCGCCGTCACGGATGATCGACAAGGTGATCTCCTCGCCGGGGCTGCGCTCGGCGACCGCGCGGGAGAGTTCGCCCGGGTTCTCCATGGATTCGCCGCCCAGAGCCGTGATCACGTCTCCGGCCTGCAGTCCCGCCCGGGAGGCCGGGCTATCCGGCTCGATGTCGGCGACGAGGGCGCCGTCCGTGGATTCAAGCCCGAGCGCCTGGGAGATGGCGTCGGTGATGGGCTGCAGGCTGACGCCGATGAAGCCGCGCTCGACCGAGCCCGTTTCGATGAGCTGCCGCACGATCTCCTGGGCGGTATTGGAAGGGACGGCGAAGCCGATGCCGATATTGGCGCCGATGGGCGAGAAGATGGCCGTGTTCACGCCGACGACCCGTCCCGCCGCGTTGAACAGTGGTCCGCCGGAGTTGCCGCGGTTGATGGAAGCGTCGGTCTGGAGAAAGTTGTCGTAGGGGCCAGCCTGGATGTTGCGCGAGCGCGCGGAAAGGACGCCCACCGTCACCGTGCCGCCCAATCCGAAGGGGCTGCCGATGGCGATGGTCCACGCACCCGGCTGCAACGTATCGGAATCTCCCCATTCGGCGACCGCAAGGTCTTCGGAAGGTTCCATCTTCAGCACCGCCAGATCGGTCGCCGGGTCCGATCCCACCAGTTCCGCCGATCGTGTGCTGCCGTCCGACAGGCGGACGTCGATGGTGTTCGCCCCCTGGATCACGTGGTTATTGGTCACCACGTGGCCATCCTGGCTGATGATGAAGCCGGAACCCAGGGCCACTCCCCTGGGCGGACCGCGATCCGGTTCCTGCTCTCTTCCGAAGGGATTTGGCAGGATGTCTTCGATCGAGGGTTGCTCCTCGATGGGACGATCCGCCGTAATCGCCACCACCGCGGGTGTCATTTCCTCGACGATCCCAGTGAAATCGACCGGTACGTCCTGGGCGGTTGCCGGTACGGGCGCCAGCGGCAGGCATGCGATGGCTGCGGCTGCGACCGCGCCGTGCAGAAACTTAGGGGCCATGGCTTTCCTCCAGTGCTGCGTGGCCACATGCAGGGCAGGTGATCCGCCCGGCGCACGCCGACCCAAGGATTTTTCTGCGGATTTGTTCCTGACGCGCACTGCACGGTGCGCGCATTCGCTGGGCCCGTGAGGAGGAGTTTCGCGCCCCTGCACCAGGCGGCACAAGCCCTCAGGTTCCCTTGTCGAGCGCCAGGCGCGCCCCGAACGCGATCAGCGCCGTGCCGAAAAGCCATTGCTGCATACGCCGCCAGAGCGGTCGCCGCGCCAGGAAGGCGCCGATCCGGTCTCCTGCGATTGCGTAATGCACATCGAAGACGAAGCCGGTGGCGACCAGCACCGCACCCAGAAGCACGAACTGTCCGTAAACGCCCCCATTCTCGACGCGGAGGAACTGCGGCAGGAGAACGGAACAGAAGATGAGCGCCTTCGGGTTGAGGAGGTTGGTCAAGAGACCGCGCAGGACGGCGCGGCGCAGCCCGGCGGCGGGGCCGGCCACGCCCTTTGCGGCACCGGGCGGCAGCGAGGGCGCGCGCAGGATATTGTAGCCCAGCCAGGCGAGGTAGAGAGCGCCGATCAGGCGCACGGCTTCGAATACAGATGGCGAGGAACGCAGCAAAGTGGCAAGCCCCATTGCCGCAAGCGCCACGTGCACGGCCCGCGCCACGCCGAGCCCGATGGCAATGGCGAAGGCTTGGCGGCGCCCGCCAAGGGCGCCTGTCTGCAAGAGCAGAAACATGTCGGGACCGGGTAGAAGATAGGCGATCGCCAGCGCGCCCACAAACAGGATGAGTTCGGACATGACAGGTCTCCATCGACGTGACGAGGCCGCGAACTTAGCCGAGGCGTACCGGACATGTCCTTGCAAAGATGCTATTGAATGGGGACATATCTGGTATGTTATGCCAAAAATGAGCTGGGAAAAGGACGTTGATGCCAAGTATGAACCTGGACGCGATCGACCGGAAGATCCTGGCCGCCCTGCAGCGCGACGGGCGCCTTTCGAATGTGGAACTGGCCCAGGAAGTCGGCCTTTCGCCCTCGCCGTGCCTGCGCCGGGTCCGGCTGCTTGAAAAGGCCGGCATCATTTCCGGCTATCACGCGACGCTTGATCGCGCGGGCCTCGGTCTGGGCCTCACGATCTTCGTGGGCGTGAAGGTCGAGCGCCATCACGAGGAGGAGGCGACGGCCTTTCGCGAGGCGGTGATGGCCTTGCCGGAGGTGGTCTCCTGCCACCTGGTCTCGGGCGAAGCCGATTTTCTGCTCCAGGTGGTGGTGCCCGACCTTGCGGCTTACGAGCGGCTGCTTCTCGGCACACTGCTGAAGCTGCCGGCCGTCAACGATATCCGCTCGAACTTTGCCATACAGACGGTGAAGGACCGCGCTCCCCTGCCGCTGGACCACCTGTCGGGCGGGCGCTAGGGCATGCAGGCAAGCGGATCACTTGCCGTCGTATAAATGCGGCAAAAACAAACAGACAGAGCGGAGGGGCGAGCGCATGCCGCTCCAAGCCTTATTCGCCCAGCAGGCGCTCGACAACCGGCTGCAGCGTGTCCGGGGTGATCGGCTTGCCGACGGTGGCATCGATCGTTGCTCCGTACGGCAGGTCGGACGACGCGGCGGCATCGGCGATCATGAGAACGCGGGGCAGTTTTCGTTCCGAGGCCTTTCGATGCCGAGCGAGTTCGCCAAACAACTGCTCCGCGGCGGGTTCGCCGAGAGGCCCGTCGATGATGACAAGCAGCGGCTGGCTCTTGCGCAGCGCTGCCGGCGCGGCTTCCGGCGTCACCGCTTGCGAGCTCAGGTAGATACGTTCGATCGTCCGGCCGATGACAATGCGGCTGATCGGGGAAGCGGCGACGATGAGAGCCTGCTTCGACCGGATCTGGGCCGCACCGAACGAACCCCGGCCACCTGCAGCGCCGGCCCCTCCCGCGTTTTGATCGTGCATGCTTCCTGACCGTTGATGCCCGGGCGCGATGCCCGGTTGAACGCGGGCGCGATAGTTGGCATTCGCCGAATTTTGTCAATCCGTATAACTGTACGGGTGTGCCCGGAACGCATGGGTAAACGCCCCGCGGGTGACCCGCGGGGCGTTGTCGCCCGGAGAAGACGGCGTCAGTCGCCCGTCAGGCCGTTGGTGACGATCACCGGCACAAGCAGATCGCCCCAGTTTCCCTTGCCGCCATGGTGGCGCGCGGAACGCACCAGTTCGACCGAGACGCCGGCCTCCACGGCCTGCATCACGGACTGGTTGAGACGATGCAGGTCGTTGGCGACCCGGCGCACGATCGCCTGCTGGTCATTGTTCATCGCGCTGGCCTGCTCTTCAGCCCGTTCCTTCACATGGGTTCTTTGCATCATCACTGGCTTTCTCCCGCTTTCTACTCCGCCGCCGGGCGGAACTGGTCGTGTTCGGTGGATTCTCCCATGGCCGTCGTGGAGGACTGGCCGCCCGTAATCGCCATGGAGACCGCATCGAAATAGCCGGTGCCCACTTCGCGCTGGTGCTTGGTTGCCGTGTAGCCGTACGCTTCCGCGGCGAATTCGGCTTCCTGCAGCTCCGAATAGGCTGCCATCTGCCGCTCGGCATAACCGCGCGCCAGTTCGAACATGCCGTGGTTGAGCTGGTGGAAGCCGGCCAGCGTGATGAACTGGAACTTGTAGCCCATGGCGCCAAGCTCGCGCTGGAACCTCGCGATCGTGGAGTCGTCCAGGTTCTTCTTCCAGTTGAAGGAAGGCGAACAGTTGTAGGCGAGCATCTTGCCCGGATGGTGCCGGTGAACGGCCTCCGCGAAGCGCCGCGCCTGGTCGAGGTCCGGCTTCGATGTCTCGCACCAGATGAGGTCGGAATAGGGCGCATAGGCGATGGCGCGCGCGATGCAAGGCTCGAGCCCGTTCCTGATGCGGTAAAAACCTTCCGGTGTGCGCCCGGCTTCGTAGTCGACGAAGGGCCGGTCGCGCTCGTCGATGTCGGAAGTGATCAGTTTGGCGGCCTCCGCGTCCGTGCGGCAGATGACGAGGGCCGGCACGCCCATCACGTCCGCCGCCAGCCTTGCCGCGGTGAGGTTGCGGATGTGCGCCGCCGTCGGGATCAGCACCTTGCCGCCCAGATGCCCGCACTTCTTTTCAGAAGCGAGCTGGTCCTCGAAGTGGACGCCCGCCGCGCCGGCCTCGATATAGGCCTTCATGATCTCGAAGGCGTTGAGCGGCCCGCCGAACCCGGCCTCCGCATCGGCCACGATCGGTGCGAACCACGTCTCGACGGACAGTCCCTTGCCCTCTGCCGTCTCGATCTGGTCGGCCCGCTGGAAGGTACGGTTGATGCGGCCCGCCAGCTCCGGCCCGGCATTGGCGGGATAGAGCGACTGGTCCGGATACATGGCCGAGGCCGTGTTGGCGTCGGCGGCAACCTGCCAACCGGAAAGGTAAATCGCCTTCAACCCCGCGCGCACCATCTGCATCGCCTGGTTGCCGGTCACCGCACCGAGCGCGTTGACGAAATCATCCTCGTGGAGAAGCCGCCACAGCCGCTTCGCCCCTTCCTCGGCGAGTGTGTGCCGGATCTCGATCGAACCGCGCAGCCTGCGCACTTCCTCGGCCATATAGGGCCGCTCGATGCCTGCGAAGCGACCGTCCGCAGCGCCCGGAACGAGGTTGTAAAAATCCGTCATGCAAAGCCTCCGTCAAATGCTTGTTCTCACTGTACCGGAACGGCGGCTCATCCCCGCAGCCGTTTCCTGTGACAGGATTTACGCTGCACTGCACCGAAAATCACGAGGATTGCGGTATGGACGGAGTGGAATAAGGTGGATCTGTATTGCTCTTCACAGCCAACGGAGTAATTTTGTAAACTTAGTAAAACAGGAATTGCCGACGGCTCCATCGGTGCTGTAAAGAACTGTAAAGAGAGATTCGATGGCATCGCAGAAGATCTTTGCTGGCCCGCGCATCAGGCGCATCCGCAATGCCAAGGCGCTTACCCAGACGGCCATGGCCCAGGCCCTCGGCATATCGCCGTCTTATCTCAACCTCATAGAGCGCAACCAGCGGCCGCTCACGGTCCAGCTTATCCTCAAGCTCGCCTCGGTTTACCGGGTGGATCCGGAGGAACTCCACGGCGAAGCCGGCGCGTCGATCACCGCATTGAAGGAAGTCTTTTCTGACCCGCTGCTTGCCGGCGAGCTGCCGGGCGAACATGAATTGGTGGAAATGGCCGAAGCGGCGCCCAATGCAGCGGCGGCGCTCGTCAAGCTCTACCGCGCCTATCGCGAGCAGGCGGCGCGACTGTCGGACCTTTCGGAGATGCTGGCGCGGGAAGGGCGTGCGACTGCCATTTCCGCCGCGCGTCTGCCGCTGGACGAGGTACGCGAGACCTTCGAGCGGCATCCGTACCATTTTCCTGCCCTCGAGGCGGAGGCGGAGGCCTTCCACCGCCTGCTCGAGCCGGGCGAGGATCTTGCCGGCGCGCTGAAGGCGTGGCTCAAACGCGAACACGGTATCGCCGTGCGCGTTCTGCCGGCCGCCACCATGCCCAACTGGCGCCGCCGCTACGACCGCCATTCGCAGCGCCTGTTCGTCTCCGAACGTTTGGCAGAACCCGACCGGTTGCGCGAGATCGCCATGGAGGCGTGCCTGATGCGCATGCAAGTGGCGATCGCGGCCGAAATCGAGACGCTGAAACTCGCCTCCAACGAGGCGCGGCGGCTCGCCCGCTTCGAGCTGGGCCGCTACGCCGCCCAGGCGCTGATGATGCCCTATCAAGCCTTCCTGGCCGCTGCTGAACGCGCGCGCTATGATATCGGCGTGTTGGCCGCGCGTTTCCGGGTTTCCTTCGAGCAGGCGGCAGGCCGGCTCGTCACCCTGGCGCGTGAGGGAGCATCGGCCGTGCCCTTCTTTCTTCTGGAGGTGGACAATGCCGGAAACCGACTGCGTCGCGCTGGCGCTGAGGGCTTTCCCGCGAGCCGCTTCGGCGGCGCCTGCCCCAAGCTTGCCGTTCATGCCGCTTTTGCAGAGCCCGGGCGGGTTCTGGTGGAGGCGGTCACGATGCCCGATGGCGATGCCTTTCTGACCCTGGCGCGCACGGTGGAAGGCCCGCAGGCCGCCTTTGACGAACGCCCGCGCCGCACCGCGCTTCTCCTGGCCTGCGATCTGGCGCACAAGGACCGGCTCGTCTACGCCGATGCCCTTTCCGCCCGCGCGGTGGACGACCCGTTGCCCATCGGCCCTGCCTGCCGGCTGTGCGAGCGTCCGGGCTGTCTGGCCCGCGCCGAACCGCCGGTCACGCGCCCGCTGGGTCTCGATGAAATGGTAACGGGACTGAGCGCCTTCGATTTTCAGTGACTGTCGTCCCGCTTCGCGTTGCGCGGTACGCGGGGCAATAGACTGCATCTCAACCTGGAAGGCGAACAACGAATTCAGAAAGGGCCTATACCGACTGATCTTGGTGCGCCGATTGCTTTCAACCCCGGCCATGGTGCTAAAATCACTGTGAAGAGGTGAGGCGATGAGCAATGACGTGAAGGCTTTGCGGGTGCGTGTGTCCGGCCGTGTCCAGGGCGTCAGCTTTCGCTATTGGACGTTGCGCGAAGCCGAGGCGCTGGGGCTTTCGGGCTGGGTTCGCAACGAGCCGGACGGCACGGTGAGCGCACTTATCAAGGGCGCGGAGCCGGCCGTGGACGCGATGCTGGAGCGGCTGCGCGAGGGGCCGAGCGCGGCGCGGGTCTCGCAGGTGACGAGCCAGTCCGCCGATCCCGCCGAGGCACCGCCGGATTTCCGTATCACGGGTTGAAGCCGAGCATCCCCCATTGACAAGCTAAGGGGCCCCGGCGCAGGCTTCTGGCAACGACAACAGCGCAAAGGCGTGTCTTGCATAGTGTAAAGAGCGGGTCCGCGGGAGGGCGGACATCGCGGAAAGCCAAAACCGCGGCGGACGAATCCGCTGCCACCGCTGGTCCGCTTCACGATAGCGGATTCCTTTCCCCCGATCATAAAGCCGAATACGAAGCCTTCGTCGCCGAACACCCCGATCTGGAGGCGGTGGAGTTTCTGCTCGTCGACCCAAACGGCGTCATCCGCGGCAAGTGGGGACCGGGCGACGGATTGAACAAAGCCTATCAGGAGGGAGTGAATTTCCCACTGTCGCTGCACGGGCTCGACGTCTGGGGCCGCGAGGTCGCCGAGACGGGTCTGCACATCGAGTCGGGTGACCGCGACGGCTATTGCCGCGCCACGCGCGGTTCCCTCGCCATCGTGCCCTGGGCCAAGCGCAAGACCGCGCAGGTGCTCCTGCAGACCTTCACGCCCGAGGGCGAACCCTTCATGGCCGATGGCCGGCAGGTGCTGAAGCACAAGGTGGCCGAGATCAACGCCAAGGGCTACTATCCCACGGTCGCCTTCGAGCTGGAATTCTACCTCCTCGATCCGGAGACCGACTGGGACGACGGCATGCCTGCCCCGGTGGGCGCGGTCGCCGGCCCGGACCGGCTGCGCATGTACGGCCTCGATGATCTTGCCGAGCACGCCGCGCTCTTCGACATGATCCGCGATGCGGCGGATGCGCAGAACCTGCCGATCGACACCATCATCAAGGAGGCGGCACCCGGCCAGTTCGAAGTCAATCTGCGCCACCGGGACGACCCGCTGCGCGCGGCCGACAATGTCATCCTGCTGCGCCGCATCGTAATGGGCTGTGCCCGTGCGCACGGGCTCACCGCCACCTTCATGGCCAAGCCCTTCATCGAATATGCGGGCAATGGCATGCATGTGCACGCCTCCATGTGCGACTCCGACGGCAGGAACATCTTTGCCGGCGAGGGCGGCCGCAGGCGCCTGGAATCGGCGGTTGCCGGCCTGCTCACCACCATGCCGGAATCGCTGCTCCTGTTCATCAACACCTGGAACGGCTTCCGCCGCATCACGCCGGGCTCCTACGCGCCGACGCGCGCTGTGTGGGCGGAGAACAACCGCTCCGTGGCGGTGCGCATTCCCGTTTCCTCGGAAGAGAACCGCCGTGTCGAGCATCGCATCGCCGGCGCCGACGCCAACCCCTACCTCGTCATGAGCGCCATCCTCCAAGCCATGGTGGAAGGAATGGAAAGCGGCGCCAAGGCGCCGCCGCCGGTCGAGGGGAACGCCTACGACGCCGACGGTCCCGAACTGCCCGACGACATGGACGACGCGCTGCAGCTCACCATGCGCTCGCGCTTCGTCGACCGCGCGCTGGGCCCGTTGCTGGCCAAGGTCTACCGCGACCTGAAGCGCGCCGAAATCGTTGCCTTCTGGAGCGAGATCACGCCTCTGGAGCGCACCACATATCTGTGATGCCGGAGGAAAATTCCTTCTTGTCGCACTGCGAAAACGAAAATAGGCTTTAAGCCAAAAGCCGGTCGACCCGGGCGGGAAGGCAGGCCGATAGAAGCCGAAAAAATGGGAGTCCGTTCATGATGAAAAGAGCCGCTCTGCTCTCCGCCGCCTCCGTGGCGACGGCGATGCTCGCGACAGGGGCGCTGGCCCAGGATCGTGTCGTGCACGTCTATAACTGGTCCGACTATATCGACGAATCGATCCTGGCGGATTTCACGGCCGAGACCGGCATCGATGTCGTCTATGACGTGTTCGATTCCAACGAGATCCTCGAGACCAAGCTGCTGGCCGGCGGCACCGGTTACGACGTGGTCGTCCCCTCGGGCGAGTTTCTGGGGCGGCAGATCCAGGCCGGCGTCTTCCAGGAACTGGACAAGTCCAAGCTGCCGAACATCGACAACATGTGGGACATGATCGCGGAGCGCACGGAGGTCTACGACCCCGGCAACGCCTACTCGGTCAACTACATGTGGGGCACCACGGGCATCGGCTACAATGTCGCCGACGTGCAGGAAGCGCTCGGCATCGACAAGATCGATTCGTGGGACGTGGTCTTCGATCCCGAGAAGCTCTCGAAGCTGGCCGATTGCGGCGTCCATGTGCTCGATGCGCCGGCCGAGACGGTGCGCGCGGCGCTGCACCATCTCGGTCTTGATCCCGATTCCCGCGATCCGGAGGACCTGGAGAAGGCGGAGGAGCTTTGGCTGTCCGTCCGCCCCTATATCCGCAAGTTCCACTCCTCCGAATATATCAACGCCCTTGCCAATGGCGACATCTGCCTGGCTGTGGGCTGGTCGGGCGACGTTTTCCAGGCCCGCGACCGCGCCGCCGAGGCCGGCCAGGGCGTGGAGATCGCCTATTCCATTCCCAAGGAAGGCGCGCAGATGTGGTTCGACCAGATGGCCATCCCCGCTGATGCGCCGCATCCGGAAGAAGCGCATGAGTTCATCAACTACATCATGCGGCCGGAGGTGATCGCCAAGGCGTCGAACTATGTCTATTACGCCAACGGCAACGAGGCCTCGCAGGAACTGCTGGATCCGGAGGTTGTCGAAGACCCTGCCGTCTACCCCGATGCCGAGAGCCTCGAAAAACTCTACACCACCACGCCTTACGATCCGCGCACCCAGCGTCTGGTGACGCGGCTTTGGACCAGGGTCGTCACGGGGCAGTAGCGGCAAACGGCCGGGGCCCGCTCCACCGCGGGCCCAAGCCGCCACGATACGGGGACGCGGAGCGGGAATGACATCCCTTGGCAGCACGCGCAGGAGCTTCGCCCCGTGGGCCGATCCATCCGCGCAGCCTTATATCCACTTTGACGGCGTCACCAAACGCTTCGGCGATTTCACCGCCGTCGACACCCTTTCGCTCACCATTTATGAGCGCGAGTTCTTCGCGCTCCTCGGCGCGTCGGGCTGCGGCAAGACCACGCTTCTGCGCATGCTGGGCGGCTTCGAGCAGCCGAGTTCCGGCCGCATCCTCCTCGACGGCCAGGATATGCAGGGCATCCCGCCCTATCGCCGCCCCGTCAACATGATGTTCCAGTCCTATGCGCTCTTTCCGCATATGAGCGTGGAGGCAAACATCGCCTTCGGGCTGAAGCAGGACGGGATGCCGAAGGCTCAGATCGCCGAGCGCGTCGCCCAGATGCTGAAGCTGGTGAAGCTGGAGCGCTTCGCCAAGCGCAAGCCGCAGCAGCTTTCCGGCGGTCAGCGCCAGCGTGTGGCACTCGCCCGTTCGCTCGCCAAGCGGCCGAAGGTGCTGCTCCTCGACGAGCCGCTGGGCGCGCTCGACAAGAAGCTGCGCGAGGAGACCCAGTTCGAATTGATGGACCTGCAGCACGATCTCGGCCTCACCTTCGTCGTTGTCACCCACGACCAGGAAGAGGCGATGACCATGGCCGACCGCATCGCCGTGATGGACAGGGGCCAGGTCCTGCAGGTCGCAACCCCGGCGGAGATCTACGAGGCGCCGACCTCCCGTTTCGTGGCCGATTTTGTAGGCAGCATCAATATGTTCGAGGGCACGCTGCACGAGGATGGCGGGCGGCTGGCGATCAACGACGGAAATGGCTCTGCCTTCCGGATTGAAGATGCTGGCAGCGCGGCGGCCGGCGAGACAGTCTGGCTTGCCGTGCGCCCTGAGAAGGTCCGCGTTTCGCGGAACCGACCGGAGGCGGACAATGCGCTCGAAGGCGAGATATGGGACATCGCCTATCTAGGCGACATGACCGTCTACAACGTCAAACTGGACGATGGCCGGATCGTCAAGGCGAGCACCGTCAACAGCACGCGCCGCCTCGACGACGCGCTCACCTGGCACGACCGCGCCTGGATTGCCTTTGCCGCCGATGCCGGCGTGGTCTTGAAACGGTAGGCGCGATGAGACGGCTCCTCTCCTCCATCGGCAGCCGTCTCGTCATCGCGGTGCCCTATCTGTGGCTGTTCGTCTTCTTCCTCGTCCCCTTCGTCATCGTCTTCAAGATATCGCTGTCGCAGACCGCCATTGCCATGCCGCCCTATATACCGGTCTTCGACCTTGGGAGCGGCATCTCCGGTTTCCTGGAGAACCTGCGCGCACTTTCGCTTGAAAACTATCTCTGGCTGGCCGGTGATCCGCTTTATGTGAACGCCTATCTTTCCAGCCTCTTCATCGCCGGCGTTTCCACCTTTCTGACGCTGCTGGTGGGTTACCCGCTCGCCTATGGGATGGCGCGCGCGCCGGAGAATCTGCGCCCCATTCTCCTGATGCTGGTGATCCTGCCCTTCTGGACCAGCTTTTTGATCCGCGTCTATGCCTGGATCGGCATTCTCAAGCCGGAAGGCCTGCTCAACCAGTTCCTTCTCTTTCTCGGGGTCATCGACGAGCCGCTCATCATCCTCAACACCACGACCGCGATCTATATCGGCATCGTGTATTCCTATCTGCCCTTCATGGTGCTGCCGCTCTACGCCTCTCTGGAGAAGATGGATTATTCGCTGATCGAGGCGGCCGAGGACCTCGGCTGCACACCGCTCTCCGCCTTCTGGAAGATCACCTTTCCGCTCTCGCGCGCCGGCATCGTCGCCGGATGCATGCTCGTCTTCATTCCGGCGGTCGGCGAGTTCGTGATTCCCGATCTTCTGGGCGGTCCGCGGACACTGATGATCGGCAAGACGCTGTGGAACGAGTTCTTCTCCAACCGTGACTGGCCGGTCTCCTCGGCCGTCGCCATCATCCTGTTGCTCATCCTCGTCCTGCCGATCGTCTATTTCCAGCGCGCTCAGGCACGAGCGCGGGAGGAGGGCTAGCGGCGATGGCTGGCACCTGGGGACGTTTCAACATCACCGCCCTCGTTCTGGGCTTCGCCTTCCTCTATCTGCCCATCGTCCTGCTGGTCATCTATTCCTTCAACGAATCGCAGCTGGTGACCGTCTGGGCCGGCTTTTCCACCAAATGGTATGCGGCGATGCTCAGCAACCGCGGGCTCATGGATGCCGCCTGGGTGACGGCGCGCGTGGCACTCCTCTCGGCGAGCGTGGCGACCGTGCTCGGCACCATGGCGGCCGTGGCATTGACCCGATACACGCGTTTTCGCGGCCGGCTGCTCTTTTCCGGCATGGTGTTCGCGCCGCTGGTCATGCCCGAAGTGATCACCGGACTTTCGCTGCTGCTTCTGTTCGTCGCCATCAATTTCGACCGTGGCTTTGCAACCGTGACTATCGCCCACATCACCTTTTCCATGTGCTTCGTGGCCGTCGTGGTGCAATCGCGCCTCCTGTCCTTCGACCAGTCGCTGGAAGAGGCGGCACTCGATCTCGGCGCGACACCGGTCAAGGCGTTCTTCCAGGTGACCTTGCCGGTCATCTTTCCGGCCGTGATCGCCGGCTGGATGCTGGCCTTCACCCTCTCGCTCGACGATCTGGTGATCGCCAGCTTCACTTCCGGTCCGGGCGCGACGACGTTGCCGATGAAGATCTACAGCCAGGTCCGCCTCGGCGTTACGCCTGAGATCAACGCCGTCAGCACGGTCCTCGTCGGGATCGTCACGGTCGGGGTGGTGATCGCCTCGCTCGCCAACAAGCGGCGGGACGTGTTGAAGCGACGCGCGGAAAAGTTGGCCTGACCTCTCTTCCCTCGTCGCGTATCGGCAAGCTATCGCGCGTCCGACCCCGTGGCGGGCGGCAGAAAGGAGGCAATGAAAGGCGCATCCCACGAGCCGCCGACGAAGAACGTCAGGGGATTGGCCGGCTCGGTCGATGAAGGGGCGCCGTCGGCGGCACGCACCGTGCCGTAAAGGGCGAGACTGCGACCGGCCAGCGGCACGAGACCGTTGACCGAGATGCGGTGCTGTCCGGAAAGCGCTTCCGCCTTCTCGATCTCTGCAACGCCGTTCGCGATGCTCGCCTTCATTTCGGCGCTGTTGATCGCCAGCGTTGCATCCTGCAGTGCTTCGAGCGGGAAGAAATCGCCTTCTATGCTGCGCTCAAGCAATCCTTCGACGCTGAGACCCGGCACGTTGCCGGCGCCGATCGTGGCCGAGAAGCTGCCGCCAAGGGAATTCGCCAACTCGGCGCCATTGCTGCCGGCCGCCTTCAGGACGGTGGAAAACGTGCTGCGTGCCTGCGGCACCAGCTTCTGCATGCCCAACGTGGCGAACAGCTTGCCCGTGTCGATGTTCTCGCCCGCCATGCGCAGCTCCACGAGCTGTTTCGGGCCGCTGCGGTCGGCCCTGAGTCCGAGCTGAATCGTGCCGCCGAAGGCGGTCGCATCGGAGATGTCGAAGCTCGACAAGCCGTCCTTCACCTTGACGGCTGCCGCGAGGTTGGTCAGCGCCGCGGAGCCGAAAGGGGCGTTCACGGCCGAAAGCCGCAGGTCGAAGTCGTAGCCGCTGGCGGCCATTGGCGGGGTGGCGGGTGGTATCGGCGAAGGCTCGGGCGCCAAAGGGCTGAAGGCATTCGCCAGGGCACGCATGTCGAGCGTGTCGAAAGCGAGCGTTCCGGCGATGCTCGGCCGGCCGCTTGTTCCCAGGCCCACTTCCAGCAGACCTTTGCCCGTGCTGCTGCCCAAGCCCAGCGTGGTCTCGCTCAACTGCAGCCGGCGCATTCCGCCGGTGACACGCGCATCGACCGACACAGGGCCGATGCTGTCGCCCGGCAAAAACGTGCCATGCGTCCATTCCGCCAGACGATTGAGGGAGGGAGCGGAGAACGTCAGTCGCCCGTCGAAATAGTTGTTCCCCGACAGGTTCACCGCACCTTGGAAGGACGCGTTTGCCGGCGGTGCCTGCAGGGACAGGCGCACAGGGGTGCTGCCGCCCCCCAGAAGGAGGAGCGGCTGCTCACTGGTGACCTCCAGATTGACGGTCTCGCCCCTCCAGATGCCGTTAGCCGACAGCCTGGCTTGCCGGTTCAGTGCCGGCCATTCGAATTCGCCGGTCAGGCTGGTGACGATATCCACATGCCGGTCGCCTGTCCTCCTGATGATACGTGCATCGTCGAACTCGATCTCGCCAAAGCTGTCGGCCGGCAAGGCGTCTGTGTTCGGGTCGGTGGGCGCAGCGGAAACGATATCGCGTGCCGAGGCAATGGAGCGCGCCATCCGTCCCCAGTTCTGCGGGGGCGGCAAGTTGGGATGCTCCGCCCTTCCGCGCAAGCGCAGGACCGGACGGATCAGCCGCATCTTCGTAAAGACGATTTCGCCCTGCAGGGCCGCCAGGGCCGAAAGGTCCACCTCCACCCGTTCCGCCTCGAGAACCGGCACCGGATCGCCGTTGCCCCATTCCGACAGACTCACATCGTTGAGCACGGCCTGAAAGGTCGGCCAAACGCGCAGGTTCGGCGTCTCCTCCAGGCGCACGCGGTAGCCGCTCCATGCACTTAGCTGATAGGCGATGCCGTCGCGTACGATCTGCGTGGAAGCGATCAGGGGAAGGGCGATCACTGTCAGGATCGTCAGCACCACCACGATGCCGACGGCCCATAAGCTTCGTCTTGCCAAAGAAACCGGCATTGTCCCTCGCCCGATGGCCGGTTCGGCCGCTGCCCGCCCGCGAAAGCGGTTTAAACCATACGCCTTTTATTTCAACCCTTTGTGGCCGAGTTAAGCCGAGCACGCTTGCCCATCCATTTCTCCACAGGCATAAACCGCTCAATACAGGAGGAGCATTACGATGCAGCAACAGGAGCCGCTTTGGACACCGTCCGCCGAGAAGGTTGAAGCCGCGCCGGTTACCGCGTTCGCGCGGGCGGCAGCGCAGGTTTCCGGCCGGGTGCTTGGCGATTATGCAGCCCTGCATCGCTGGTCAGTGGAGGAACGCGCAGCATTCTGGTCGCTGGTCTGGGAATTCTGCGGCATCATCGGCGAGCGGGGAGAGGAGATCCTGCGCGATGGCGACAGGATGCCGGGCACCGCGTTCTTCCCCGATGCGAAGCTGAACTACACCGAGAACATGCTGCGCAAGGGCGGCACGGGTGACGCGATCGTCTTTCGCGGCGAGGACAAGGTCGAGCGTCGCCTGTCGTGGGATGCGCTGCGCGAGCTCGTCTCGCGCCTGCAGCAGCTCTTCCGGGCCGAGGGCGTGAAGCCCGGCGACCGCGTTGCCGCCATGATGCCGAACATGCCCGAGACCGTGGCGGCGATGCTGGCGGCAGCCTCGATCGGCGCCATCTGGTCGTCCTGCTCGCCCGATTTCGGCGTGCGCGGCGTGCTCGACCGTTTCGGCCAGATCGAGCCGGTCATCTTCATCGTGCCCGACGGTTACTGGTATAACGGCAAGTCCTTCCCTGTGGAGGAAAAGACGGCGGAGATCACCGCCGCGCTGCCCAGCGTGCGCAAGGTCCTGGTGGTCGACTACCTTGGCACCGCGCGGCAGGCGGCGGGTGGCATCGACCGGGCCGAGGCGCTGGAGGATGCGCTGGCGCCCTTCGCACCGCGGGAACCCGAATACGAACGCCTGCCCTTCGCGCATCCCCTTTACATCCTCTTTTCCTCCGGCACGACCGGCATCCCGAAGTGCATCGTCCATTCGGCCGGCGGCGCGCTGCTCCAGCACGTGAAGGAGCAGCGGCTGCACGCCGGCGTCGAGGACGGCGACCGCCTCTTCTATTTCACCACCTGCGGTTGGATGATGTGGAATTGGCTGGCCTCCGGCCTCGCCTCCGGCGCCACGCTGCTGCTCTACGACGGCTCGCCCTTCCATCCTGACGGCAACGCGCTTTTCAATTTTGCCGAAGCCGAGCGTATGACTCATTTCGGCACTTCCGCGAAGTTCATCGACGCCGTGCGCAAGGCGGATCTGGAGCCCGCCCGAACCCACGATCTGGCATCGCTCAAGACCCTGGCTTCGACCGGATCGCCGCTGGCGCCGGAGAATTTCGAGTTCGTCTATCGCGCCATCAAGAAGGATGTGCATCTGGCCTCCATCTCCGGCGGCACGGACATCGTCTCGTGCTTCGTGCTGGGCGTTCCGACCCTTCCGGTCTGGAAAGGCGAGATCCAGGCGCCCGGTCTCGGTATGGCTGTCGATGTCTGGGACGAGGCGGGGCGACCGCTGCCGAGCGGCAAGGGCGAACTCGTCTGCACCCGACCCTTTCCGGTGATGCCCGTGGGTTTCTGGAACGATCCGACGGGCGAGAAATACCGCGCCGCCTATTTCGCCCGCTTCGACAATGTCTGGTGCCATGGCGATTTCGCCGAGTGGACGTCCCATGGCGGCATCGTCATTCACGGGCGCTCGGACGCCACCCTCAATCCCGGCGGCGTGCGCATCGGCACGGCGGAGATCTACAACCAGGTGGAACAGTTGCCTGAAGTCCTGGAATCGATCTGCATCGGCCAGGAATGGGACGACGACGTGCGCGTGGTGCTGTTCGTCCGGCTGGCCGAGGGCATCTCGCTCGACGACGCCCTGAGCAAGAAGATCCGCGACAAGATCAAAACCGGCGCCAGCCCGCGCCATGTGCCGGCGAAGATCGTCTCGGTGCCGGACATCCCGCGCACCAAGTCCGGCAAGATCACCGAGCTTGCCGTGCGCGACGTCGTCCACGGCCGAGAGGTGAAGAACAAGGAGGCGCTGGCCAATCCCGAGGCGCTGGAGCTCTTCCGGGATCTGCCCGAACTGAAAGGTTAACAAAAGCCTGCCGCCGAATTTACCGAGAATCCGGGGTGTTAGGCGCTCAGTTAAAATTCGGTGCCGTGCGGTAAGGTCCTGTTAGGGATTGGCCCTGATAGTCGGGGGCAACTTGACGGATCGGTTGCCTTCGGCGGCCCCCGAACATTCCGCCAAGCCCGTTCTGACAGCACCCCTTTCTGCTTCCATGCGCCCCGACCGGGGCGCTTTTTTTATGCGTCCCGGTCGCGCATCAAGGGGCCGGAAAGCAGGATCACCGGCACGATCGCCACGACGATGATCAAGAGCGCGGCCATGGCGCCGTCTTCCACCGCGCCGCGCGAGGCGTTCTCGTAGACGTAGGTGGCGAGCGTGTTGAAACCGAAGGGGCGCAACACGATCGTCGCCGAAAGCTCCTTCACCGTATCCACGAAGACGAGAATGCCGGCGGTGAGGATCGCCGGATTGAGCAGCGGCAGGAGCACCGTGGCCGCACTTGCCGGTGCCGTGCGGCCGAGGCTGCGCGCCGCTTCGTCCAGGTTGGGTGGAAGCTTCTCGATTCCCGCCTGGATCGCGCCTTCCGCCAGGGCCAGGAACCGGATGGCGCAGGCCAGCACCACCGCTGTCGCCGATCCGGTGAACAAGAGCCCGGTGGAAAAGCCCGCATATTCGCGCGCAAGCGCATCGATGAAATTGTCGAACCGGGCCAGCGTGACGAGCAGGCCAAGTGCCAGAATCGTGCCGGGCATGGCGTAGCCGATGGTGGCAATGCGCACCAGCAGCGCCATCTTGCGCGTGCGCACGAGCCGCGCCGTGTAGAGCAGCAGGAGGGCGGCGGCGATGGCGAGGACGGCGGTCGCCAGGGCGGTTAGGACACTTGTCGCCAGCGCCTCCGTCATGGCCGGTTCGCCGAACTGTTCCAGGCGGTTCAGCGCGAAACGTCCGAAGACGGCGAGCGGAATGCCGAAGCCGGCAAGGACAGGCAGGAGGCCGGCGAGGAACGCCGCACCGGCGCGCCATCCCGCAAGCCGCAGGCGTGGCGGCCGCGCCTTCATCTGGCTCGCGCGCCCGGAATGGAAACGCTGCTTGCGCCGCGCCATCTGCTCGCCCGTCAAAAGCATGAATACGAGGAAGAGCATGATGACGGCGATCTGCGCCGCCCCTTCCAGGCTGCCGCGGTTGAGCCAGGTGGAATAGATCGCCAGTGTAAGCGTTTCCACACCAAGATGCTGCACCGCGCCGAAATCGTTCACCGTCTCCATCAGCACGAGCGCCACCCCGGCGATGATGGCGGGGCGCGCCACTGGCAGGAGCACGCGCCAGAACACCCGGGCCGGCCCGGCGCCGAGCGTGCGGGCCACGTCGGCGACGTTGCGTCCCTGCATGATGAAGACGACGCGCGCGGTGAGATAGACGTAGGGGAACGTGACCGCACTGATGACGATGGCCGCACCCGTGACGGTGCGGATTTCGGGAAACCAGTAGTCATTTGGCCGCGTGTAGCCGAAAAGGGCCCGCAGCGCCGACTGAACAGGCCCCACATAGTGGAAGAACTCCGCATAGGCATAGGCCGCCAGATAAGGCGGAACGGCAAGCGGCAGCACCAGCGCCCAGGAAAGCGTGCGGCGGAAGGGAAAATCGTAGGCGACCACCAGCCAGGCGCATGTCACGCCGACGATGGCCGTGGCCATTGTCACCATGACGAGCAGATGAAGGGTCGTCGCCGCGGATTGCGGCAGAACGTAGCGCGCCAGGTGCGGCCAGTCGGCGCCCGTGCCGGAGAGCGCGATGAGGATGGTGGCGCAGAGGGGCAGAAGAACGACTGTCGCGACCAGAGCCGTCGCCGCCAGGGTCAGGGGGTGGCGTTGCCTGCGCGTCTTCCCGGCGCGCGTGCTCTTGGGGGGCAGGGGAGCCTTCAGGGTGAAGCTGCTCATCGGGAGCCCGGAGAAAGGCAAAAGCCGGACCGGCAGGCCCGGCCCGGCTTTGCATCTTGTTGGACGTGGCGTAAGCGCGACTTAGCTCTCCGGGCCTTCGTCGAGGCCGACCCGGTCCACCATCTCCGAGGCCGCCTTGCGATGCTTGGCGATTTCGGCCAGCGGCAGGTCATCCGGGTGGATCTCCCCCCAACTCGCAACGAGATCGGAGACTTCGGCATCCTCGCGCACGGGATATTCGAAGTTCACCTCGGCGTAGATGGCCTGCGCCTCGGGGCTGGCCAGGAATTCCATCAGCTTGACCGCGTTCTCCTTGTTGGGAGCATGCTTGGCCAGCGCCATGCCGGAGACGTTCACATGGGTGCCGCGAGCGTCGTTGTTCGGAAAGAGGACCTTGATGGCGTCGGCCCATTCCTTCTGCTCCGGCTCCTTGTCGTTGGTCATCATCTTGCCGACGTAATAGGTGTTTCCGAGACCAAGGTCGCACTCGCCGGCGTAGATGGCCTGGGCCTGGCCGCGGTCGTTGCCGCTCGGCTTGCGTGCGAGGTTGGTTTTCAGACCTTTCATCCACTCTTCCGCTTCCGCTTCGCCGTGATGGGCGATCATGGAGGCGAAGAGGGCGATGTTGTACATGTGCTGGCCGCTGCGCATGCAGATCTTGCCCTCCCACTTGGGATCGGCCAGTTCCTCATAGGTGATTGTGTCCTGCTCGACGCGGTCCTTCGAGGCGTAGATCACCCGGCCACGTGTCGTGACGCCGAACCAGTGACCTTCCGGGTCGCGATACTGCTCGGGAATGCCGGCATTGATGGCTTCGCTTTCGATCGGCTGCGTCACGCCTTCCTCCACGACGCCCACGAGACGGCCGATGTCGACCGTGAGGATCACGTCGGCGGGCGAGTTCTCGCCTTCGGCGGCGATGCGCTCGGGCAAACCGTCCTTGAGAAAAAGGACCTCCGTCTCGATGCCGGTTTCCTCGGTGAACGCGTCGAGGAGCGGCTCGATGAGAAAGGGCTGGCGCTGCGAATAGATGTTCACCGTTCCTTCGGCCTGTGCGGCCTGCGGCAACAGGAACGGACCGGTGAGCGCGAGGGCCGCCAAACCCGCTTTCAGCTTTGCTTGAATGTTGGACATCATCACTTCTCCTGACCGATGGGAGGCAAGGTCCCAGGGAGGTTGAAAACACGCGGAGAACAGCGGTTCCGCAAACCTTCTAATGAGGGAAATTCGAGAGGGGGTCAAGGGAAGCGCAATGAAATCAGTACTTTAGAATTATTCTAAACTGAAGTTGTCAAGTTATGTCAGCCATTTAGGTTTTGAAGCCGCAGGATCGGCCGGCCGTGTGCGGCGGCTGCCCGTATCCTCGCCGACACCACCGCCGCCCTCCGAGGGGGCTTTGACACGAAGAGGAGCCGCAGGCGGCGTTGCCATCCGTGCTGGGCCTTCCGTGTCGGCCCTACTCGGCCAGCACGCGCGTGGACGGGAAGGTGACTTCCACCAACGTTCCCTCGCCGGGGGTGGAGGTGATGGAGAATTGTGCCCGATTGGCCTCCACCATAGCGCGTGTGAGGGGCAGGCCGAGGCCGGTGCCGTCCCCACGCTTGCGGCGCAGCGTGTTGATCTGCTTGAAGGGCTTGAGCGCCTCATCGAGCTCCGCCGAACTCATGCCGACGCCCGTATCGCGGATGCGCAGCACGACCGATCCGTCGGGATCGTAGGCGGTGGAGACGATCACCTGCCCCCCGGCGGCCGTATAGCGCACGGCATTGGAAAGCAGGTTGAGGGCGATCTGCCGCACGCTGCGCACGTCCGCCACCACGTCCGGCAGCCGCGATGCGAAGCTGGAGCGGATAATGACGCGCTCGCTGTTGGCCTGCGGCTGCATCATCGCCACGACCTGCCCCAGCGACTCGTTGAGAGAGACCGCCTCGTACTGCATCTCCTGCTGGCCGGCCTCGATCTTGGAAATGTCCAGAAGGTCGTTGACGAGATCAAGCACGTGATTGCCCGAACGCTTGATGTCGCGCAGATAGTCCCTGTACCGGCCATTGCCGATCGGGCCGAACCGCTCGTCGATCATCAGTTCGGAAAAGCCGATGATGGCGTTCAGCGGCGTGCGGATCTCGTGGCTGACGCGGGCGAGGAACTCGCTTTTCTGCGCGGAGGCGCGCTCGGCCTCGGCGCGCGCCTGGGTGAGTTCCTCCTCGACGCGTTTCCAGTGCGTGATGTCGCGCAGCACGGCGCAATAGCCGCTCGCGTTGGGCAGGCGGCCGATGGTGATGAAGAGCGGAATGAAGCGGCCCTGCGCCTCACGTCCGATCACCTGGCGGCCGTCATTGAGCACGCTCGCCACGCCGTTGTCCGAAAGCGCCGTAAGGTAGTCCTGCACGGTGCGCTGGCTTTCGATAGCGAAGAGCGAGGCGAAGGGCTTGCCGGTCACATGCTCTGCCTCGAAGCCGAAAAGCGCTTCTGCCGGGCGGCTGATGGAGCGGATCGTGCCGTCATTGTCGATGACGGCAACGCCGTCGGTCGCCGTGTCTATGATGGCACGCATCTCCGACAGGCGTGTCTCCGACTGGGCGACGTCGGGCACGGTGTGCATGGCCAGCATCAGCGCCTTACCGCCCTCCCAGTCGATCGATTGCAGATGCGCTTCGACTGCCACCTCCTTGCCCTGTGCGGTTCGCAGGCGCAGGGAGCGGGCAGGGGCCGTCTCATCCTCTTCGGTGTGCGGTTCCCCGAACAGCGTGCCCAGCCCGCCGGCCGCTTCAAGTGTGGCGAGATCGGTATAGCCGGTCAGCTTCAAGAACGCACCGTTGGCATAGTGGAGCCGGTCACCCGAATGGATGAGAACGGGCAGGGGCAGATTGGCGATCGGGCTCGGATCCACGCCCTTTTGCCGGTCCCGGCGCTGTTCGAAGAAAGCCGAGGGAACCACGTTAGCCGCGGGTGGTAGACTGGTCGCTGCCTGTGCATCGAGCGCCGTTTCCCCCGCAGGCGGCACTTCGGCAGCGGTGTCTGGCGCCGGTTCCTCCTGCGTGGTTTCCGACGTGACCTCGGCTGCCGTCGGCGTCACGGTTTGCGCCTCCTGCGCGTCGTCTTCCCGCGCCCCGTCCTCCGCCGCCCGGGCTGCCATGGCCTCGCTGGCCCGCCGCAGCCGTTCGCCGATTTCGCGAAACGCGGTGCGTTCCGACGCTGACAGGCCGTTTTCGCGCACGACCTCGCGGTGTTCGGCCAGGCGGATCACCTTGTCCGTTGCGCGACGTTCCGGGCTGGTCGAAACGCTGATCGCCGGGGTCTCGCCGAGGAAAGGATCAGTCTCGGGTGCCGGCCGGGCGCCGTCATGCGGAGCCGTATCGTTCATGGCTGTGCCTTCCCGGACGCCGTCCTCGTCGGACCGGCCGACTTGCGTCTCCTGCGGGCTCGCCTTCGTTTCCACCAGAACGGTACCGATTGCCTCCGGGTCGTGCTGCGCTTCGTCGAGCCGGGCGATCCCGAATCCGCGAAAGCCCTCGAAAACGCGCCCGCGCCCGTAGACCGGCAGCGCCGCCAGGTCGACCGGCACCTTCAAATCGGTGCCGGACAGCGGCCACATCACTGTTCGCCCCGACCAGGTGTCGCGCCGCTCCAGGAGCCGCCCGATCGCGCCGTCGGGATCCAGCCCGAAAGCAGTGGACACCTCTCGGAAGCTGCGGCCGATCACGTCCGCTGCCGGCTTGCCGATCGCCTCGGCGAACTCCTCCGACAGTGCCGAAAAGCGCCCGTCCTGATCCGTGCGCCAGGCGAAGCGCACGGTGGGCGCCGCCGGCCTTTCGCGCGCGGCCGGCGCAGGGGAACTCTCATCCCGTGATGCCCCGTCGTTCGCGTCCTCTTGCTCTTTCTGCCCGGTCTCCGTTTCGTCCGTCTGTTCCGTATGCGGGGTCACGGCGACGGGCGTCGCATCGGTCTGCGCCGGCGCGGCGGCGGACCCGTCGTCGACGACGACCAGAAGATGCAAGGCGGGATCATCGGTCAGCCGTGCGATCCCGGCAGGCAGGCGGCGCGTGGCGATGCGCTTCTTGACCAGCCGGTCGTCCTCCGTGCGTACTTCGTCCACCAGCGCCTTCAGCGTTTCGGGTTCGACTTCCAACGAATCGAACCCCTGGGAAGCGGCCGCTACGCGCCCCCCGGCATCGAGCAATGCCGCGAAATGGCCGGGCTCGCCGAAGCCGGCGACGATGCGCGCGCCGACATCCGCCTCCTCCGAGGTGGGGGAGGGGAGGGCAAGCAGCAGCGCCTTCTCGCCGCGCGGCAGCGTTATCGCGCTGGCCTGCAGTGTCACGATGCGGCTCTTCAATCCCCCGGTCATCCTGAGTGTCATCGGCCTGTCGCGGCCGATATCCGGAAAACCCGGCGTTGCCGCGATCTGCCTGAGCGCTACGGGGGGAAGCCGCGGACTGCCGCCGATCGCCGCGGCAATGTCCGGGTAGCCGAGCCATGTCGCGCCGGTGCCGTTCGCCCACAGGATTTCCTGAAGATCGGCGGCCAGGACCGCCAGGGCGTCGCCCGCCGCAAACCGCTCGCGCACCTCGTCGAGGACCGCTATGTCGAGGAACGAATACGCTGACGCCATCGGGACCGACCCATCCTTCGCATGGGGACTCGCAGGATTAACCGCTTGTTAATAAGAGCACGCCTCGCCGACGTCCACAAACCCTCCCCGTGCGCGGCGGTTGAATCTGCCTGCTTGGTTAACCCGGACCCTTGTTTTGCTGCACTGCAAAATTAATGTTGCAATGCACAAAATGAATGCTATATTGGCTTCCAGATGAATGTGACGCTGCCATCCCTTTAAGGGTGCAGAAAGCAAGGAGCTAAGCAATGTCCAAGGCCACCGAAAAGCAGGAAACGACCGAATTCCCCACCTTCGACGCTGCCAAGGCGGCGGAGCAATTCCGTACGATCGCTGAGCGCAACGCCGAGCAGACCCGCGAGACCTTCGAGCGGATGCGCTCCGGCGCCGAGGATACGCGCAAGGCGTTCGAGGCGTCCTTCGAGAGCGCGCGCAATGCCGGCGATGAGCTGGTGCGCAAGTCGATCGCCGCTGTGCGTACCGGCACTGAGGTGAACCTGGCGCAGTTCGACGCGCTGATGGGGGCCAAGTCCCTGACCGAGGTCATGGAGCTGCAGACCGGCTATCTGCGCAAGCAGATGGAACTCGCCACCGAGCAGGCCAAGGACTTTCAGACCTTTTCGCAGAAGACGGCCACCCAGGTGACGAAGCCTGTGAAGGACGCCTTCGACAAGGCGTTGAACCAGGTTTCCGCCTGAGGCGAACGGTCGCGCTGCGCAAGCGCGCCACCGGCCCTATATGGAGCCGGTTCGCAAGAACACACGGGGCTGGCTCCTCCTAACCTCCCACCGGCCCCCCGTGACGAAAAGACCGGGTTCCTCCCCCCGGTCTTTTCTTTTGCCCGCCCGAAAAATGCTGCACAATTGAGCGAAGCCTTTCTGAACGAGGCTCTTGAAAAAGCCGGCGATTGTCCGTAATGACGCGGCAGATGAACCACGCGTGCGGTTGTAGCTCAGTTGGTTAGAGCGCAGGATTGTGGCTCCTGAGGTCGGTGGTTCGAATCCACCCAACCGTACCATCTACCCTGGGTACATACCGGACACACGTGCGACACTTGCGGCCCTATTGCCGTAGAGTGATTCCGCCTTAATCTCCTCTTAGACCTGCGCCAGCCGGGGACTGCCGATATCCGGATGAAGTGCGATTCGGGCTTGAGCGTTTTCGTTTCCCGCTAGTGCGCGCGATTGTTCACAAGCGCACAGGTGTATTCCCGCTCGCGCTTATGGCCGATCCGGTTGGCAATTCGGTTTTCACGATCGCAGGAACGGGTGCGGCAGCGCCGCATTGATCCATTTCAATCGGCGCGGACCGCTATGCGCGCCGTGCAAAAATGGTTCGTCGCAGGTTGTTCCGTGGCGCAGGCAAGGAAAGAGTCGTGAACCCGGTTGCCGCAGGTTTTCTCGCAAGCCTGGCTGCCGGCCTGATGACCGGGGTGGGCGCGCTGCCTGTCCTGGTCGGCACGGCCGTAACCCGGCGTGCCAACGACGTGCTGCTCGGTTTGGCCGTGGGGGTGATGCTGTCGGCTTCGTTCTTTTCGCTGCTTCTGCCGGCCATCGACACGGCACGCGAATCATATGGGGGCGACGTGCTGGCGGCGGCGATTGCGGTCGGCGGCACCGTGCTCGGCGCGGCCGTCATCGCCGCCATCAACGAATGGGTTCCCCACGAGCATTTTTCTCAAGGGCTGCACGGACCGCGATCCGAGGCGCTGGCGCGCATCTGGCTGTTCGTCATCGCCATCACCATCCATAACGCGCCGGAGGGGCTCGCCGTCGGCGTCGGTTTCGGCGCTGGCGACATTGCCGCCGGCACCACACTCGCCTTCGGCATCGGACTGCAGAACATGCCGGAAGGCCTTGCCGTCGCTGTTGCCCTGCGCGGCAGCGGCTATGCCAAGGCGCATGCGTTCGCCATCGCTGGGTTGACGGGCCTGGTGGAGCCGATTGCCGGGCTGGCCGGCGCCTACGCCGTCAGTCTCTCCCATGTCGTCCTGCCCTGGGGATTGAGCTTTGCCGCGGGGGCGATGATCTATGTCATCAGCCACGAGATCATTCCCGAGACACACCGGAACGGCTTCGCCCGGGAATCGACGGTCGGCATGATCGTCGGCCTCGTCGTCATGATGTTCCTCGATGTGGCGTTCGGGTGAATGGATAAGTTCATGTGCGGTCAAGTTTGGTCCGGCTGCCGGTGATGACAGCCGGACCAAGCACCTCAGCCGCCGAAGCGAAGCGTGGCGCCGAGCTTGACGGTCACGCCGGGCTGATAGATGGACCCGCCCGCCACGTCGGCGGTCGGCAGGATGTATTTCTCGTCGAAGAGGTTGTCGACGCGGAAATCGACCCGCAGGTTCTCCGTCGCCTGGTAATTGGCGTAGAGATTGACGAGCGTGTAGTCGTCCGCGAACGTCGCCCCCCTCGGCGCATCGTTATATTGCACTTCGCCGCCGATGGTCAGCCGCTCCTCCAGGAAACGCATGCCGAGATCGGCCGTGACGCTGGTGGCCGGAATGGTCGAAAGTTCCGAACGCGTTCCGTCCTGGGCGATCTCGTGCCCGTCGATGGCCGAGATGCTGAGCCCGCCGAAGTAGCGGCCTGCATCATAGTAGGCCTCGAGCTCGAAACCACGGATCTCGGCAGCCAGCGCGTTCTGGTACTGCACGCACACGCCGATGGCGGAGAAGGAACAGGACGTGCCGGGAATGACCGGGACGTATTCCTCTGTGATGTAATTGTCCACGTCGTTGTGGAAGTAGGCGGCCTTCAGCCTCAACGAGTCGCCGGGCTGCACGACATCGTCGATGGCGTAATTGATGCCGGCTTCCCAGGTCTTTCCGGTTTCAGGCTTCAGATCCGGATTGGGCAGGAACGGAAACGGCGGGACCGGATGCATGCCGCTGATGAAGGCTTCGGCAGTCGTCGGCGCGCGGTAGCCTTCCGCATAGGAGCCGTAGACCTGCAAACCCGTAAGCGGTCCCTGATCGAAGGGCGAGACCCCGACGCTGATGCGCGGCGAAAGCCGGCTGCCGGTGTTTTCCTCCGACGCCTTCATTTCGAAGGAATCGTACCGGAGCCCGGCGACCACTTCCAGCCAGTCATAGGTGAGCCTGTCCTGTACATAGGCGCCCCAGACCGTCCGCTTGCCCGACGGGTTGAAGAGGTCGCCGCCGCCGGAAGGCGCGTGGGAGGTGAAGTCGTCATGGACCCAGTCTCCACCGACGGTCAGTTCATGCCGGACATGCCCGGTATCGAAATAGGAGGTGTTCCACACGTCGAAACTGGATGTGCGAAGATCGTATTCGGTGACGTCCCCGGCCTCGATTTCGCGCAGGTCGCTCCTGTTGAGCGCCGCCTTCACATTGAGGTTGAGCCATTTCTCCTCCTCGTCGGTGACGGTGAACTCTCCCGTGAAGGTGTTGTCCTTCAGTTCGTTGTCGGTCGAGGAGGAGGTGGACCATTCGTTTCGCGCGCCGGTCCAGCCCAGCGTCAACTCGCTCAGTTCCGTGGGCTTGAAGGTGCCCTTGAGATGGCCGCTCAGCACGTCGAAGCTGGAGTTCTCGACCGTATTGCCGCCGCCGTCCTCGTAGTCGCCATAGTCACGCCAGACGATATTGCCGAGAACGGCGGCGCTGTCGGTGAAGCGGTAGGCGCCCGTCGCGCTCGTCGTCCAGCCGGAGCCGTTCGATTCGTAGCGTGCCGTCGTGGAGAGCGCGTAGGTTTCCTCCTCGCGCAGGAAATCGTCCGGATCCTTCGTGTCGAAATAGACGACGCCGCCGATGGCACCGGAGCCGAAGGTGTTGGCGCTCGGGCCGCGCTGGACGTTGACTTCTTGGATGAGGGCGGGGTCGAGCCAGAACATCCGCGACACTTCGTGGCCGGATTTGTGAAAGTTCTGGCGTGCGCCGTCGATGATCACCGCGACGCGGCCGGCGTCCTGCAGCCCGCGAATGTTCACATTGCTGACGGACGGGCGCCCGTCGGAATAGATGCTGATACCCGGTGTGCCGAACAGGAGGTCGCCCGGCGTCGTCGCCATGCGCCTTTCAAGCTGTTCTTCGTCGATGCGGCTCACCGAAGCCAGCGATTCGATCGGCGTCTCACCGGTGCGGCTTATGACGGTGATCCGGTCGAGAAGCGTGCCTTGCCGCACGGCGGCGCCGGCCGCGCCCTCCTGTTCGGCATTCTGCGCCGCCGCGCCCTCAGCGGCTTCCTGAGCTGCCGCGTCCCCGGCGGCGACAAGCGCGACAAGCGCCACCTGCGCAACCAATGCCGTCCGATTTCGAGCCACTGACCCCTTCATGCAAAACCCCCGTTCCCGCGGCTTTGCTTGCTGGCCCTGAATGCCGGCGTGCTGGCTCTTGCCGAGACGTGTTAATATTGACTATTTTCATCCAGTATTGCGCTACGTATTTAATATGAATATTAGTGTCAAGAAATCATATGGAATTCGCAGCGCGCCAAGCCGGGCGCCGTGGAAAGGCAGTGTGCATGACCATTGGGAACCTTACGAAACGCCCGGGCAGCTGCCGGTGTCGATTGTCGCTTCGTGACCGGTCTCGCCAGGCAGGCCGCCTGCTTCGGCTCGCCGCGGCCATGATCCTGTTTGCCCATGGCGCCGCGGCGGCGGAGGATCTGCCTGACGCCTTCGCCGATTCCTCCCGGCTTGTCGCCATCGGCGGCTCGCTGACCGAGATCGTCTATGCGCTCGGCGAAGGGGAGCGTCTGGTGGCGCGCGATTCCACCAGCACCTTTCCGCCCGAGGCCGAGGAACTGCCCGACATCGGCTATATGCGTCAACTCGCGCCCGAAGGCGTGCTGTCCGTCGCGCCGAGCGCCATCCTGGCCCTGGAGGGCAGCGGGCCGCCGGAAACGATGGATGTGCTGGCGAAGGCGAGCGTTCCGATGGTGGTCGTCCCCGAAGGCCACGACCGCCAGGGCATCCTGCGCAAGATCCGCTTCGTGGGCGCGGCACTCGACATGGAGGAGAAGGCGGCGGAACTGGCCGCGGGCGTTTCAAAGGAGATCGCCGCGGCCGAGCAACTGACCGAGGATGTTCGCGATCGAAAGCGCGTGCTCTTCATTCTCGGCATGCAGGGCGGGCGCATCATGGCCTCGGGCACCGGAACCGCCGCCCATGGCATCATCCGCATGGCCGGCGGCGTCAACGCGATCGATGCCTTCTCCGGCTACAAGCAGCTTTCCGACGAGGCGGTGGCCGAGGCGCGGCCGGATGTCGTCTTGATGATGAAGCGAGGCGGCGACCTCGATGTCGAGAACGCCGAGCTGTTCGACAATCCGGCGATCGCCGCCACGCCGGCCGGGCAGGAAGGCGCGGTGGTGCGCATGGACGGCAGCTATCTGCTCGGTTTCGGTCCGCGCACCGCCGGCGCGGTTCGCGATCTGGCCGCCGCGCTCTACGGCGCGCAAGCGTCGAACTGACGCGATGCCGGTGCAATTGGCCCGGTCGCGGCGGATGGCCGGCGCTCCGGAAGGTGATCGCTCGGCGCGGGCGCGCCTCGCGCTGATACTGCTTGTGCTTCTGCTCGCTTCGGTTGCCGCTGCGAGCATCGCCACCGGTGCGTCCGACGCCTCCGCGCTTTCTGTTCTCCAAAGCTGGTTCAGCAAGGACGCGGAGACGCTGCTTTCGGCGCGCGACCGCCTGATCATCTACGATATCCGCCTGCCGCGCATCGCCCTCGGCATTCTCGTGGGCGCCGCGCTCGCCGTTTCCGGTGCCGTGATGCAGGGTCTGTTTCGAAACCCGCTGGCCGATCCGGGTATTGTCGGCGTCTCCGCGGGGGCAGGGCTGGGCGCCATCGCCGTCATTGTGCTCGGCAATACAATGCTCGGCCCGTTCGTGGCCCTCCTCGGCATCTATGCCTTGCCCCTGGCGGCCTTCGCCGGCGGACTGGTGACCACTTTGCTGCTCTACCAGGTAGCCACCCGGCACGGCCGGACCTCGATCGCCACCATGCTGCTTGCCGGCATCGCGCTTGCAGCCCTGTCGGGCGCGCTATCGGGCATTCTCGTCTATATGGCGGACGATCGGCAGCTGCGCGACCTTACCTTCTGGGGACTCGGCTCGCTGGGTGGCGCGACCTGGACGAAGATCATGACCGCCGGGCCGATCGTTGCCGCCGCGCTGGCTGCTACGCCCCTTCTGGCCCGCGGGCTCGATGCGCTGGCCCTCGGGGAGGCTTCCGCCCGGCACCTGGGCGTGCCGGTCCAGCGCATGAAGGTGCTTGCCGTTCTCTCGGTGGCCGCGGCCACCGGAGCAGCCGTCGCCGTCTCGGGCGGCATCGGCTTCGTCGGTATTGTCGTGCCGCATCTCCTGCGGCTCGTGATCGGTCCCGATCACCGCTTCCTGTTGCCCGGTTCGGCACTTCTGGGCGCAAGCCTTCTGTTGCTGGCCGATGCGGTCAGCCGCACCATCGTCGCCCCCGCGGAACTACCCATCGGTATCGTCACCGCCGTCTTCGGCGCGCCCTTCTTCCTCTGGGTGCTCCTGCGCCGGCGCGGTATCGTCGACCTGTGAGGAGATCCGGCCATGATCGAAGTGCGCAAGCTGAGTGTCGCCATTGCCGGCAAGGATATCCTTCGGGAGGTCGACTTTTCCGCCCCGGCGGGCCGGGTGACGGCCGTGCTCGGGCCGAACGGCTCCGGCAAGTCGACGCTGATCAAGGCGCTTTCGGGGGATCTGTCCTATCGTGGCAGCATTCTCGTGAACGGTCGCGAGCTTTCAACAATCGACCCCGCCAACGCGGCGGCCATGCGGGCTGTCCTGCCGCAGGCGGCGACGCTCTCCTTTCCCTACACGGTGCGCGAGGTGGTGCGGCTGGGGCTGTTGGGCGGCCGTTCCGGCGCGCCGGCCGGGCAGGAGGAGCATCTGCCGGAAAAGGCGCTCGCCAAGGTGGATCTCGCCGGCTTCGCCGGCCGCTTCTATCACGAGCTTTCCGGCGGCCAGCAGCAGCGCGTGCAGCTGGCGCGCGTTCTGTGCCAGGTCTGGGCGCCGTCGCTGGACGGCAGGCCGCGTCACCTGTTCCTCGACGAACCGGTCTCCAGCCTCGACATCAAGCATCAGCTCATTGTGATGCGAATAGCGCGCGACTTCGCCCGTAGCGGCGGCGGCGTGATCGCCGTGCTCCATGATCTCAACCTGGCCGCGACCTTTGCCGACCGGGTGGCGCTCATGCAGCGCGGCCGACAGGTGGCTGCCGGCACGCCGGAAGAGGTAATGCGCGACGCGCTCCTGTCGGAAGTGTTCGAATGCGGGCTGCGGGTGGGGGTGGCGCCGTCGGCAAGCACACCCTATCTCCTGCCGCAGACGGCCGCCTTTTGACGCCGCACGGCGCCCGTGACGCGGCCGTTCTGCTGGGGCGGCCGCCGGTTTCGAGGCGTCGCCCGGGCTGTCATGCCGCTGTTAAAATCCTTCACATATGGCCATTGACAAGCCTCTCGGCATTCCCATATAAGTCCTCTCGACGGTGACGCCGCCCTGGCGCGCGCCTCCGTCACTTTCTCATGAGATCCCGTTCGCTATACGGTTCGTCCGGTGCGTAGGATCGCGCTCTCGCAAAGGCGGGGGTGAGGGTGTTTCTGCCCTCTGTTCTTTGACAATTGCATATAGAAGAAAGAGAAGCGTGGGCGGCGGAGCTCGTGTTTCCGGGGCTTTCGGGTTC
>NZ_JBHSUM010000026.1:0-41637 GCF_042660605.1 Nitratireductor sp. GCM10026969 | reverse complement strand
GCCACGCCCGCCGCCGTCCCCGACGAAGCGCAGGCGGCACGGGCGCGCGAGCTTGCCCGCCAGGCCGGCTCGCTCGAGGAACTGAAGGCGATTCTCGCCGAATTCGACGGCTGCAATCTCAAATATACGGCCAAGAACCTCGTTTTCGCCGACGGCAGCCCGGAGGCCGATCTCATGCTGGTGGGCGAGGCACCGGGGCGCGATGAAGACCTGCAGGGCCTGCCTTTCGTCGGCCGCTCGGGCAAGCTGCTCGACCGCATGCTGGCGGCGATCGGGCGCGACCGGACAAGCGCCTATATCTCGAACGTCATTCCCTGGCGACCGCCCGGCAACCGCGACCCTTCGCCTCTCGAGACGGAGATCTGCCGCCCCTTCATCGAGCGGCACATCGAACTGGCCCACCCGAAGGTGCTCGTAACGCTGGGCAACCCGTCGACCAAGCTGTTGCTGCGGACACAGACCGGCATCATGCGGATGCGCGGCAACTGGGCCGTCCATACCACCCCCGGGGGACTCGAGATCCCGACCCTGCCGACATTGCACCCGGCCTATCTGTTGCGCAATCCGGCACACAAGCGGCTCGCCTGGCGCGACTTCCTGGCCATCAAGGCAAAGCTCAGGGAACTAAGCGGATCGCCCCGGCCGGAGAACTGACCGGGGCCCGTGGTTCAAGCGATGGCCGTGGCCGCGCGCAGGCCGGCGATTTGCAGGAGTGCAAATAGCGCCACCGCGAGTGCCTGCCCCGTGATGAACAGCACACCGAGCGTGTTCGGCGCAACAAAGTTCATTGCCAGGAGCGCGAAGCTTGCGGCGACCCACAGCGCATTGACGAGAACGACGTCGACCACCAGAAGGCGTTGTGTCGTTTCCCGGCGCGCCAGCACGAAAAGCAATGCGACAAAGGGAACAAGTACGAGGCCGCACCAGAACAGAAGCGCGGCCGGCAGGTCCAATAACGGACCCAGAAAACTTGCCCCGGCGACCATCAGGATCGAGGCCGCGCCACTGACAACCGCGTCAGTCAGAAGTGCCTTGCGCAGAAAGGGAGAGATGGTGAGCGTCATTTTCGATCTCCTTGGTTTGCCACGGCCGGCTCAATCGCCGCCGAATAGGAGGAACATGACGCGCTCCGTTCGGCGTGGCGATTACCTCGAAGGTAATCGTTCGTTTCAGCGTGCCGGACTATCACTCCGCTTATGCAAGACACGACCGCAATGAACAGAACCGGGGACAGCGTGGGCGCGCTCCTGCGCGAATGGCGGCAGCGCCGCCGTTTGAGCCAGCTTCACCTCGCCCTGGACGCCGGCATCTCCCAGCGCCATTTGAGTTTCATCGAGAGCGGCCGCGCCGCGCCTTCACGCGGCATGGTGCTCACGCTCGCCGAAACGCTTTCAGTTCCGCTCAGGGAGCGCAATCGACTGCTGCTGGCGGCGGGCTATGCTCCCTCCTTCGGTGAACGCTCTCTCGGCGATCCCTCGCTCAAGCCCGCATTGGACGTTGTGCAACGGATCCTCGACGGCCATGCGCCCAATCCGGCGCTGGCGATCGACCGGCACTGGACGATGCTGCTTGCCAACGGCGCGGTCGCCCCCTTGCTGGCGGAAGTCGAGGACAAGTCGCTGCTCGAAGCGCCTGTCAACGTGCTGCGGCTGAGCCTCCATCCGAAGGGGCTGGCACCCAACATCCTCAACCTTGCGGAATGGCATGCCCATGTTCTGGGGCGCCTGCGCGGTCTCAACGAATTCGCGGCCGATCCCGTCATCGCCGAACTTGAAAAGGAGCTATCCGCTTATCCCGGCGGAGGCGGCCACCGGCGGAAAACCGACAAGGCGAGCGGCATCGCGGTACCCTTCCGGTTCCGGCTGGGATCTGCCACGCTTTCCTTCATCACCACGACGACCGTCTTCGGCGCACCGCTGGACGTCACGCTTTCGGAGCTCGCCATCGAAAGCTTCTTCCCGGCCGACGAGGCGACGGCGCGGTTCTTGAGAGCCGAGTAGGGCAGAGTAGGACAGCATATGGCAGGACACTTGCTGGCCTTGCCCCTGCTACCCGCCCGGGTGCACGAAACGCCTGGCGGCACCGCGCTTGAGGCCGAGCTGGCGCTCGCGCCAGATGATGAAGAGGCCGGCGCCAACGACGATCAGCCCGCCAACCAGCGTGTAGAGCGTCGGGATATCGCCGAAGGCGAAATAGCCGACCACGATGGCGAGGAGCATGGAGGTGTATTCGAAGGGCGCAATGGTCGACAGTTCGGCGTAGCGGTAGCACTGGGTCATCAGGATCTGCGCCACGCCGCCGCAAAGCCCGGCACCTGTGAGGGCGAGAAACTGCCAATACGTCAGCGGCGCCCAGCCGAAGGGAATGGTGAACAGCGACACCACGGTGGCCGTGACCGAGAACCACATGACAATGGTCGCCGTCTTTTCGGTCGTGACCAGCCGGCGCACCAGGAGCATGGCGACGGCGGACGCGGCCGCGCCGCCCAGGATCGCGATCACGCCGACGGCCTGGCCTGCCTCCAGACCGGTGGAACCGGTCAGCAGGGTGAGCTTGGGCCAGGCGATGACGACAACGCCGACGAAGCCGACAAGCACCGCGCTCCAACGATAGATGCGCACCGCCTCGCCGATGAAGAGCGCGCTGAAGACGACGACGAGCAGAGGCTGGGCGTAATTGAGCGTGATGGCGTCGGGAAGCGGCAGGCGCGTCAGCCCGAAGAAGCTGAGCGCCATCGCGGTCACGCCGACCAGGCCGCGCAGAACGTGGCTGACCGGGCGCTCGGTGCGCATTGCGGTGGCGAGCTGATGCTGCCAGGCCAGCATCACCAGAATGGGGAAGATGGCGAAAAGGGAGCGGAAGAAGACGATCTGCCCCGCGGGCACCGTGCCGGCGGACTTGATCAGCGAGGACATGACCACGAAGACGGTCACGGACATGATCTTCAGGGTGATGCCGACAAGGGGCCTTTGATCGCCGCCGATGTCGGTTGCCGCGACTGCCATTGTCCTACCGCTCCGGCCGGACGGCGCACGCCGCCCGGCATTCTTCGCCGGAGCCTTCCGATTGTCGACTCACCTTGCCCCTTGCGCCTTCGCGATAGTCTGCCACACGCGCGAAGGCGTGGCGGGCATTTCGATGTGCGAGATGCCGTAGGCGCGATAAAGCGCGTCGACCACCGCGTTGAGGACTGCCGGCGTGGAGCCGACCGTGCCGGCCTCCCCTGCCCCCTTCATGCCGAGACCATTGGTGCTCGAAGGCACGTTGCGGGTCTCGAAATGGATCGGCGGAAGCAGGTCGGCGCGCGGCATGGAATAGTCCATGAAACTCGCCGTGACGAGTTGGCCGTCCTCCGAGTAGACGGTCTCCTCCGTGAGGGCCTGGCCAGCCCCCTGCGCGATGCCGCCGTGGATCTGGCCGGCGAGAAGGATCGGGTTCGCCGTGGCGCCGAAATCGTCTACCACCGTGTAGGCGACAATCTGCGTCTTGCCGGTGCCCGGATCGATTTCCACCTCGCAGATGTGGGTGCCGTTGGGATAGGTCGCCTCCTCCTGGTGGAAGTCGCCCTCGCCCTTCAGATCGTCCGGGTTCTTCGCCGCCTTGGCGATGGACGCGAAATCCATCGCGCGATCCGTGCCGACGATGCGGGCCGTGCCCTCGACCAGCTCGATATCGGCGGCGGCGGCTTCCAGCTCCTCGGCAGCGATCTTCTTGATTTTCTCGGCGAGGTTCTCGCCGGCGCGCGCAGCCGAGACCCCGCCGATGGGGATGGACCGGGAACCGCCGGTGCCGCCGCCGGAGGCCAGTTCGTCCGTATCGCCCTGGTGAAGCTCGATCCTGTCTATGTCGATGTTCAGCTTCTCGGCGACGAATTGGGCATAGGCGGTCGCGTGGCCCTGACCGTTCGACTGCGTGCCGATGGCGAGCGTCACCGAACCGTCGCCGTTGAGCGTAAGATAGGCCGGCTCGGACCCGGGAAAGGCGCAGGCCTCGATGTAGGTTGCCATGCCGATGCCGCGGATGCGGCCGCGCTTCTCTGCCTCTTCGAACCGCTCCTCGAATTCGGTCCAGCCGGCGCGCTCCATGGCCAGCGTCATGTGGGCGTCCAGCTCGCAGCGGTCGTAGAGGCGCCCCGCCTGCGTGCGGTAAGGGAACTGCTCGGGCCTGATGAAGTTGCGCCGGCGGATTTCCTCGCGCGGAAGGCCGAGCTGCCGGGCGCATTCGTCCACCAGCTTCTCGATCAGAAAAGCGGCTTCCGGCCGCCCAGCGCCGCGATAGGCGTCGACCGGGCAGGTGTTGGTGTAGACACCCTTCACGGTAACGTCGAGCGCCTGAATGTCGTAGACGCCGGTCGACATCGATACACCGCCGGTCGGGATATAGGGGCCGAACTGGTGGATATAGGCGCCCATATTGGCCAACATCTCGATGCGCAGGCCGAGGAAGCGCCCATCGGCGTCGAGGGCCATTTCCGCCGTCGTGACATTGTCCCGGCCCTGGCTGTCGGTGAGGAAATGCTCGTTGCGGTCGCCCGCCCATTTGACCGGGCGGCCCAGGCGCTTTGCGGCTTCCAGAACCAGCGCGTGCTCGCGATAGACGAAGTTCTTCGTGCCGAACCCACCGCCGACATCGGGCGTGAGCACGCGCAGCTTCTCGCGCGGGATGTTGAAGACCTGGTCCGCCAGGGTCGACTGCATGTGATGCACGCCCTGGGAGCCGGTGGTCAGCACGAGACGGTCCTCCTCCGCCCGCCATTCGCCGATGGCGACGCGCGGCTCCATGTAGTTGGCGACGAGTCGGTTGTTGACGAAGGAGATCTTCACCACCCGGTCGGCCTTCTGGAAGGCATCCTTCGCTTTGTCCTCGTCGCCGATGCGGTAAGCGAAAGCCTGGTTCGAGCCGAGCTCCGGCCAGACGAGCGGTGCATCCTCGGCCAGCGCAGCCGCCGTGTCGGCAACCGGTTCCTCGTCTTCGTAATCGATCTCGATCAGTTCCGCCGCATCCTGCGCCTGGGCGCGGGTGTCGGCGACGATGAAGGCGACGGCGTCGCCGACGTAATGGACACGGTCGCGGCACAGAACGGGAATGTCGCGCGTCGGCGCCTTGGTGCCATCGGGCTGTACCTGCATGGCGCCGGACCTGATGTCGCCGAGATGCGCGGTCTCGGCGGCGGTCAGGACAAGATGGACACCCGGCGCCGCGCGGGCCTCCTCGATTGACGACATCGTGAACTTCGCCTTCGCCACGGGCGCGCGCAGAACATAGGCGTGCAGCGTTCCCGCCGGCGTGATGTCGTCCGTGTACCGACCCCTGCCGGTGATAAAGGCCTCGTCTTCCTTTCGCAGCACGGATGCGCCCATGCCGAATTTCGGTGTGAAAGCCGTCATACCGAGCCCCTTGCGATGTTATGCGGGAGGATGGGAAACATATCGAGCAGTCAGTTTTGTCGACGGGCCGCATCGTGTAAAGAGCCACAGGTGAAATTGTTGGGCCAGAGGCGGGAAACGCGGTGGCCGGCAGGAGAGTGAGTATGCGTACCGATACCGGCCAGGTGTTCCTGCTCGAGGACTACCGTCCCACCGATTACGACATTCCTGAAGTCGCGCTCGTGTTCCGGCTCGACCCGGACGATACGCGCGTTGCGGCGAAACTGACCGTCGCACGCAGGGAAAATGTCGCGGCGGACACCCCGCTGGTGCTCGACGGGGACGGGCTGACGCTGGAGCGGCTCCTGATCGACGGCGAGGCGGTCGATCCCTCCTGCTACGAGGCGACGGAGGACCGCCTGACGCTACGCCGGCTGCCGCGCCAGGCACGGTTCGAACTCACCATCGTGACACGGATCGCGCCGGCCAAGAACCAGGCGCTGATGGGCCTTTACCTTTCGAACGGGATCTACTGCACCCAGTGCGAGGCGGAAGGCTTCCGCCGCATCACCTATTTTCACGACCGCCCCGATATCCTCAGCACATACCACGTGCGCATCGAGGCCCGGCAGACGGAAGCGCCGCTTTTGCTGTCCAACGGAAACCCTGTCGACAAGGGGGAATTGGAAGATGGCTGGCACTACGCCGTCTGGTACGACCCGTTCCCGAAACCGTCCTATCTTTTTGCGCTGGTGGCAGGCAACTTGAGCGGCGTGCGCGAACGCTTCCTGACCGCCTCCGGCCGCCCCGTCGCGCTCGGCATCTATGTGGAGCACGGAAAGGAAGCGCGTCCGACCTATGCGATGGACGCGCTAAAGCGGTCCATGCGCTGGGACGAGGAGCGGTTCGGGCGCGAATACGACCTCGACGTGTTCAACATCGTCGCCGTCTCGGACTTCAACATGGGGGCGATGGAGAACAAGGGCCTCAACATCTTCAACGACAAATATGTGCTGGCGGACCCGGAGACGGCAACCGACGCGGACTACGCCAATATCGAGGCGATCATCGCGCACGAGTATTTCCACAATTGGACCGGAAACAGAATCACTTGCCGGGACTGGTTCCAGCTCTGCCTGAAGGAGGGGCTGACGGTCTTCCGCGATCACGAATTCTCCGCCGACCAGCGCTCGCGCGCCGTCAAGCGCATTGCCGAGGTGCGCACCCTGCGCGCGCACCAGTTTCCCGAGGACCAGGGTCCGCTAGCCCACCCGGTGCGGCCGCGGCGCTACCGGGAGATCAACAATTTCTACACGGCAACCGTCTACGAGAAGGGCTCCGAGGTGGTTCGCATGCTGCACACCGTTCTCGGCGACGAGACGTTCCGGGCCGCCATGGATCTTTATTTCGCGCGCCATGACGGCCAGGCGGTCACGATCGAGGACTTCCTGCGCTGTTTCGAGGACGCATCGGACCTGGATCTGTCGCAATTCGCGCTGTGGTATCATCAGGCGGGGACACCGAACGTCGCCGCCAGCAGCCACTATGACGCGAAGGCGAAGGAACTGACGCTCGAGCTCGAGCAATCCGTGCCGGCCACGCCGTCGGAAACGCGCAAGCGGCTGATGCACATCCCCCTCGCCTTCGGGCTCGTGGGAGCCGACGGACAGGACATGGACTTCCAAGGTGCCGAGGGCGCACGGGTGAGAGACGGAGTCATCCACCTGCGCAAGCGGCGCCAGGTGGTCCGGTTCAAGGGCGTGGAGACCCGACCCGCCGTCTCGCTGAACCGCGGCTTTTCCGCTCCCGTCACGCTTTCCTTCGAGATGTCCCGTCAGGATCGCCTCTTTCTTGCCCGCAACGACAGTGACCTCTTCTCGCGCTGGCAAGCGCTCAACACGCTCTTCACCGAGGCGCTGATCGACGCTACGGCCTCCATCCGTGGCGGTAAGAAGCCGGATTTCGACCCAGCGCTGCTTGTCTGTCCAGGAGAGATTGCAGCGGATGAAAGCCTGGAGGAGGCCTATCGAGCCCTGGCGCTGACATTGCCCGCCGAAGCCGACATCGCTCGTGAGATCGGCAGGAACATCGATCCCGACGCCATCGCCGCGGCGCGCAATGCGCTGCGTGAGGCGATCGCCAAGGCAGCGGTCGGAATCTTCGAAGAACTCTATGAAAAGCTGGCAGATAGCGGCGCTTTCAGTCCTGATGCGCAAAGTGCCGGCCGGCGAGCGCTGCGCAATGTTCTGCTGGAGTATCTCGCCGCCGGCGCCGCGGACCCGGCGTTGGCGACACGCCAGTTCCAGACCGCGCACAACATGACGGATCGCGCCGCCGCGCTGACCGTGCTCGCCCATCAGTTCTCCCGCACCGAAGCGGCCGAAGAGGCGCTTTCCGCCTTCGAGGAGACCTATCGCGGCGAACCGCTGGTGCTCGACAAATGGTTCGCAGTGCAGGCGCTGATCCCCGGTCCCGACACGTTGGAGCGGGTGCGCCGCCTGACCGGCCATTCAGCCTTTTCGCTGACCAATCCCAACCGCGTGCGCTCGCTGGTCGGCACCTTCGCAAGCAGCAACCAGAGCGGGTTCCACCGCGCCGATGGGGCGGGATACCGGCTCCTTGCCGACACGGTTCTCCAACTCGACGGGCACAATCCGCAGGTGGCCGCACGCCTGGCGGTCGCCTTCCGCTCCTGGCGCTCGCTCGAACAGGGGCGGCGCGAGGAAGCCCGCAAGACCCTGGCCCGCATCGCCGAGGAAAAGGGCCTCTCCCGCGACCTGCGTGACATCGTCGAGCGGACACTGGCATAGCGCCGGACGGCGGCATCTTCCTGGCCGGGCGAAAGGCCGGGGGGCCCGGCGACGGGAAAGGCGCGCGTCAATTTTCGCCGTGCCTCTGGACAAGGCGAATCACCTCTGATTCTTTATGGATGATTCGCAAGGTTGGCGTAGGCGGATCGGTCAAGCGGAAAAGAGAAGCGAGGGAGCCTTCATGGCGAAGGCGGACGCGTGGGCGCTGCCTGCGAGGGAAATTTTCTCCAGATTCTGGAGCCGGAGAAGACGCAGCATGGGCGTGGCCGGCAATGCCAAGATCATCGCCGCACCGGCCTATGAGCGGCTGGTCGCCCTCGAACCCTATCTGCGCCGCGCCATTCCCGTCCTCATCATCATCTTTCTCGTGATCATCGCCGCGACCCGCTTCCTTTCCATGATGGCGTGGCGCGACGATATCGAGCGCGATACGAAGCGGCTCCTTTCGGCGGCGGCGGACAATGTCGCCCAGTCGGTCCTGCTCGCGCGCCAGGACGGCGAGATCGATGGCGGCCGGGTCCTCGCGCTGATCGAGAAAGCCGAGCGAGGTCTCGGGATCGGCGACGAGTGGCTTCTCATCGTGACGGACGAAAGTTTCGTCGTCACCGCGGCTTCCCAGCAAATCCGCAGGATGGCGGGACAGCCGCTCGACGCATTCATCACCGGCGGCCAGCCCCTCTTCATGTTCGGAGAGCGTGCGGGCGTACAGGACGTGCACATGGGCGGCGCCGACTGGCTCGCGGCGGCCTCCATCCTGCCCGCGGGGCAAGGCGCGGTCGTGGCGCTGGCCCAGAAGGACGAGATCTTCGCCGGCTGGCGGCGCTCGGTCTCGCTCAACGTCACGCTGTTCGTGCTGACGGCGTGCGTGCTGATGGCGATTCTCTACGCCTATTTCAGCCAGGCGGCCCGCGCACAGGCCGCCGACCGCATCTATCTGGAAGCCCATCAGCGCGTCGATCTGGCCCTGGTGCGCGGCAAATGCGGGCTGTGGGACTGGGACATGGCACGGGGCAAGATGTATTGGTCCCGCTCCATGTATGAAATGCTCGGCTACGAGGCGGCCGACGCGATGCTGTCCTTCGGCGAGGTGGCAAACATCATCCATCCGGACGATGCCGATCTCTTCACGCTCGCCAACCGCATCGTCTCGCACGAGACGGATCAGATCGACCAGGTCTTCCGCATGCGCCATGCCGACGGGCGGTGGATCTGGATGCGAGCGCGGGCGCAGGTCGTCGACCCGGACGCGCCGGAGATCCACCTGATCGGCATCGCCGTCGACGTGACCGAGCAGCGCACGCTGGCGCAGCAGACCGAGGCGGCCGACCAGCGCCTGCGCACGGCGATCGAGAACATTACAGAGTCCTTCGTGCTCTGGGACGCCTCGGAACGCCTGGTCATGTGCAACACGAAATACCAGCAGGACACGGGGCTTGATCCCAGTGACATCGTCCTCGGCGTGCACCGCAGCGACGTCGAGGCACGGATGAACACGATCCGCTCGGAACGCCGCCTCTTGAGAGCCGCCAATCTCGGCGCCGGCGCCACCTTCGAGCGGCAATTGGCGGACGGGCGATGGCTGCAGGTCACCGAACTGAAGACGCGCGACGGCGGCACGGTTTCCGTGGGCACGGACATCACCCAGCTCAAGCAGCACCAGGAGAAGCTGGTGGACAGCGAGCGGCGCCTGATGGCGACCATTCACGACCTGAGCGTGGCGCGCAGGGCCGAGCAGGAGCGCTCACGCGAGCTCGTCGAGCTCAACCGCAAATATATGCGTGAAACCGAGCGCGCGGAGGCCGCCAACCGGGCGAAGTCGGAGTTCCTGGCGAACATGTCGCATGAACTCAGAACGCCGCTCAACGCCATCATCGGCTTCTCCGAACTCATGCAGCAGAAGCTGTTCGGCCCGCTCGGCTCCGAACGCTACGACGAATATATCGGCGATATCTACGCCAGCGGCACCTATCTCCTCGGCGTCATCAACGATATTCTCGACATGTCCAAGATCGAGGCCGGACAGTTCTCGGTGAGCCGGGAAAGCATCGATCTGGCACCGCTCATCCGCGAGACGGTGCGCGTGGTCTCGCTGCAGGCGGCCAAGAAGGACATCGAGGTGGCCACCGAAATCCCCGATTCCATCTCGCTGGTGGCCGACCGCCGGGCGATCAAGCAGATCGTCATCAATCTGCTTTCCAATGCGGTGAAGTTCACCGGCCAGGGTGGCAAGGTCACGGTCAGGTCGCGCAAGATTTCCAATGCGCTGATGCTGTCGATCGAAGATTCAGGCTGCGGCATACCGCGGGCGGCGTTGAAAAAGCTCGGCCGTCCGTTCGAGCAGGTGCAGAACCAGTTTTCCAAGAGTCATACCGGCTCAGGGCTGGGGCTGGCTATCTCCCGTTCGCTGACCGAGTTGCATGGCGGCGCACTGCGGATCCGTTCGAGGGAAGGCGTGGGCACGATCGTGTACGTGCGGATCCCGACGGGAGAGAGAGCGAAGGCGGCCTGACGACGGCGGACATCGAAGACCGATCCTGCCGCCTCGAAAAGCCTACCGATGCATCCGATCTCGGCGGCTTTCTCCTAACTTCCGACTCTCCTCGCCAGAACAGCGTTCACTCTTAGCAGCCTCTGGTCGCTGAAGCTTGCCAGATATCTCAAACTGAGATATTTTCATCGCAATATCCTTCGTTATCATTCGTTATATTTATTCCGTAAACTCATATATTCCTTTCTCAATTTCAGTAGCGCGTTTCATTATTTATAGGATTATCATGTACTTTCCTCGTGTCAGTTCTTTTCATTGTCGTCCACTTCACAGCGCTTCCACATCCCACCGCATCGTTCAGCGCCATTCCGCGCTGATGCTGGTCTCCGTCGCGGCCATCGGCGCAGTGTTGCTGTCGCCAGTGCCGTCCGAAGCCGCTTGCGGCACCTCGGGAAGGACGACCACGTGCGACAGCAACGATCCCAACCCGTGGACGCAGGCCGTCGGAACGGGCAACGGAGACGACGACAGGACGGTGGTCGTCGGTTCCGGTGCGGCGATACACACGCGCGAAATCAATGCGATCTCGCTGGGAGACAACGCGAACATCACGCTGAAAAGCAACTCGTCCGTCATAACCACGTCTGACATTAACAGCCCGGGCCTCAACGGCGGAGGCGAAAACACGATCGATTTCCGCAACAACTCGATACTCAAGGTCGAACGCAATGCTACGGTGATTGCCGAAGGAGCCGGCTCCATCAACGAGGCAGTGAATTTTTTCGGATCGGGAAACACCATCATCAATGGCGGCCTGATTCACTCGGAAAGAACACGGGTGATCTGGAGCGATTACGACACCGCCCCTCAAAACAAAATCATCAACGAGGAAACGGGTACCATCAGCTCCGGAAGCGGTGGCTCCGTCATCGGCGGCCAGGGTTCATATGACTTCACCAACAAGGGGCGCGTCATCGGCGACATCAGCTTCGGACCGAACGACGACAAGCTGCGCCTTCATCCCACGTCCAGAATTACCGGAGCGGTCGATGGAGGTGCAGGACATGACCAGCTGTTCCTCGAAGGGAACGAGGATGCCAGCTCCGACAGCGCCTTCAACGGCTTCGAGGAACTCACGAAGAACGGCACCGCAACCTGGACACTCGGCGGCACGCTCAACTCCCTCGAAAAGACAATGGTCAAAAGCGGGACGCTCGAGCTCACCGGCGACAATTCCGGTGCGAACGGTGAAATCTTCGTCGATGAGGACGCTTTCCTGGCGGCCGGGGCGAAAAGCCTCATGCAACAGATCCACAACCAGGGCACCGTGCGCCTCACCCAGACGGACGACGGAACCTATGGAGGCGTCATCTCGGGTGCCGGAAAGCTGGTCAAGGAAGGAACGGGAACGACCACGCTGACGAACGTCAACACCTACTCCGGCGAGACGCACATCAAGGAGGGCCGACTGTCACTTGCCGGCACAGGCAGTATCGAAGCCTCGGAGCTGGTCGAGGTCGACGGAACGTTCGACATCTCCGCCGTCGACGGCGCCAGTTCCACGGTCAAGCGGCTGACGGGAGGCAAGGCCGGAAGGGTGGCACTTGGGGACAACGAGCTGGTCTTCTCCGATGCGCAGGACGATACGTTCCACGGGACGATCAGCGGCAGCGGCGGGCTCGCCATCGCGAGCGGCAGACAGACGCTGACCGGCACCAACACCTACACGGGCGAGACGAAAATCGGCTCGAACGCCACGCTTCAAATCGGCGACGGCGGTACCAGTGGCAGCATCAAAGGCGATGTGGCCAACGACGGAGTCCTTGCTTTGAAGCGCTCCGATAACCAGACCTTTGCAGGAACGATCCACGGGAGCGGTGCTCTGCGCCATCTCGGCTCCGGCAGGACCACGCTGACCGGCCTCAACAGCTATTCCGGGCAAACCTCCGTCGAAAACGGCACGCTGGCCGCCGGGGCGGCCAATACGCTGAGTGCGGCGTCCGACCACGAGGTCTGGAAAGGTGCGGCGCTCGAACTGGCCGATCACGACCAGTCAATCAAATCGCTCGCCAATGCCGGGCTGGTCGATTTCGGCGACGCGGCCGGCACAACTTTGGATCTGCGTGAGGACTATGTCGGCCAAGAAGGAACGCTGCGGCTGAGCACCGTCCTTTCCGACGACGATTCGCGAACCGACCGGCTTCGCGTAAACGGCGACACGTCCGGAAGGTCCTACATTTCCGTCGACAATGCCGGCGGCGAAGGCGCGCTCACCAAGGACGGAATCAAGCTCGTCGACGTCGACGGTTCGTCCGATGGCGAATTTGAGCTTCTCGGCAACTACCGCGTAGGGGACCGGTCGTTGATCGGCATGGGCGCCTTCAGCTACGGCCTCTACAAGGACGGGATCTCCACCCCGAGAGATGGCGACTGGTATCTGCGCTCCACGTATCAGCCCGGCGCCGGACTCTATGAGGCCCTTCCGCGCCTCCTGCAGGCCATGAACGGATTGCCGAGCCTGAGGCAGCGGGTCGGCAACCGCTACTGGTCGGCGGCAGGAAATATCATGATCGCGCAGGGAGACGGCCCGGGCATCGCCGAGGCGCCGCCCAGCCCCGACCTTTCCGACCCCGCCTCGACGCTCGTCGACGGCCAAGCAGTGTGGGGGAGAATTGAAGGCCTGACCGGTACGTTCCGGCCCGACCGGTCGACCAGCCGGGCCGAATACGAGCAGTCGCTTTGGAAGGCGCAGGTGGGGCTCGACGGCCAGCTCTACGACACCATGGGCGGTGTGCTGATCGGCTCCGTTACGGGACACTATGCAAAGGGGACGGCGGACGTTTCTTCGCCCTCCGGCAACGGCAAGATCGACACAACCGGATTCGGCTTTGGCGGCGCGCTCACCTGGTACGGACAGCAGGGCTTCTATCTGGACAGTCAGGCCCAGGTGACATGGTACGATTCCGACCTCGAGTCCGCGGTGCTCGGCCAAACCATGGCATCCGGCGTAGAGGGCTTTGGCTATGCGCTGGGTATCGAGGCGGGACAGCGCTTCGAATTCGACGCGCACTGGGCATTGACGCCGCAGGCGCAACTCACCTACTCCAGCGTCGATTTTGATGATTTCGTCGATGTCGCGCCCTTCCGGGCGGATGTCTCGCTGCTCGATGCCGACAGCCTGCTCGGCCGCGCGGGACTGCAGGTCGACTACCAGAACAGCTGGCAAGCCGCCAACGGCACCACCAGCCGCCTGAGCTTCTACGGTTCCGGCAATCTTTACTACGAGTTCCTCGATGGCACGGAAGTGAGTGTCGGCAGCGCCAGGAAGGTGCCCTTCGCCAGCGCCGACGACCGCACATGGGCAGGTGTGGGGCTCGGCGGCTCCTACAACTGGTCGGACGATCGGTACTCCCTTCACGGTGAAGTCGTCGCCCGCACGAGCCTGGCCGATCTCGGCGACAGCTACAGCCTAGGCGGCACGGTGGGTCTGCGCATCAAGTGGTAAGCGGGTCAGCGGATACCTCTGCGAAGGGGGCTGCCAAGCGGCTGCCCCTTTTGAGCAGGTCGTCTCGAACCTAGTTCGGCACGGTGACCTCGTCACCGGAGACTTGGCTAGTCACGGCCCCTTTGCAAAAGCCGCTCGAAATGCCCCCTCACCCGCTTCGCCGTCTCCTTCAGATCCGCTTCCAGAACTCCCAGGTCCGGCAGGTCTACGCTGCGCAGGAGGATGTCCGCCAGGCCGGGCGGCACATTGTCGGGCTCGAACGGTCCGGTAAGGCAAAGGCGGATGTTCTGCGTCAGTGACGTGTAAAGCCGGTGCGCTGCGGCAAGCTCGGCGCTTGCCTGCTCGTCGGCGAAGCTTGGCGCAAGATTGGAAAGCACGTCGACGGTGCCGGTGGGGCGCGGTTCCAGCACGCATTTTCCGGCAAGCACCGCAAATTGGGCGATGAACTCCAGATCGATGACGCCGCCGGGGACGAGCTTGAGATCCCAGGCATCGCGAGGCGGCTTCTCCTTTTCCAGAAGTTCACGCATCTCCACGGCGTCGCACGCAATCTTGCCGGGATCGCGCGGCAGCGCCACGATTTCCTCCACTTCCGCGCGCACTTGTTCGCAAAGTCCGGGATCGCCGGCGACCGGCCGCGCCCGCGTCAACGCCATGTGCTCCCAAGTCCAGGCATCCTTGCGCTGATAGTTGTGGAAGGCGGCGATGTTCGTCGCCACCGGCCCCTTGTTGCCGGAGGGGCGCAGCCTGAGATCGAGCTCGTAGAGCACCCCCTCGGCGGTCGGGGCGGACACGGCCGATATGAGGCGCTGGGTCAGCCGGGCGTAGTAGTGGGACGGCGCCAGCGCCCTGGGGCCGTCAGACTCCTCGGCGTCCGGGGCATGGTCGTAGAGCAGGATCAGGTCCACGTCGGAGCCGGCCGTCAGTTCCCGGCTGCCGAGCTTGCCCATGCCGAGGATGACCGCCCGGCCGCCGCGAACGCGCCCGTGGGTCTGGGCAAACTCCTCCTGAACGGCGTCGAATGCGGCGCCGATGGTCAGGTCCGCAAGATCGGAAAACGCCTTGCCGGCGCGCGGGCCGTCGATGCTGCCCGTCAGAAGGCGGATACCGATGAGGAATTTCTGCTCCGCCGCGAAGATGCGCAGGCGATCAAGCACCTCCTCGTATATTCGGGCCGCCTTCAGAAAGGTCTCGAGTCGCTCGGCGAGATAGGCGCGATCGGGTAGCTCCGACAGCAGAGCCGGGTCGAGAAGGCCGTCGAAGACGTGTGGCCGACGTGTGACAATATCGGCCAGGCGCGGCGCAGCGCCCATGATCGTGGCCAGCATCTGCAACAGACGCGGATTGGACTGCAGCAGCGAAAAGAGCTGGATTCCCGCCGGCAGTCCGGACAGGAACTGGTCGAAGCGGAGCAAGGCCTCATCTGCGCGGCGCGTGCCGCCGAAGGACTCCAGCAAGGCCGGCGTGAGCTCCGTCAGCCGCTCGCGTGCCTCGGCCGACTGGGTCACCCGGTAGCGGCCGAAATGCCAGCCGCGAATGACCCTGCAGATGTCGCTCGGGCGCGCGAAGCCGAGCTCGGATAGGGTTTGCAGCGTGCCGGGATCGTCGACATCTCCGGTGAAGACCAGGTTCCCGACACCGCGCGAAAGCTGCGGGGCGGTCTCGAAGAGCGCCGCATAATGCCCCTCCACCATGACGAGCGCCTTGCGGAAGGCCTCGGCGAAGGCTTCGCCATCGGCATAGCCGAGCAACAGAGCGATGCGCCGGAGCCCGTCGGGGTCCTCGGGGAGCGTATGCGTCTGCTCGTCCGCGACTATCTGCAACGCGTGCTCGACGTCGCGCAGGAACCAGTACTGTTTCGCCAGCCCCTCGCACGCCTCCTCGGAAATCCAACCGCGCTCGGCCAATTTGTGTAGCGTGGCGACGGTCGTCCGGCTGCGCAGTTCCGGAAAGCGCCCGCCGGCGATCAGCTGCTGGGTCTGGACGAACAACTCGATCTCGCGAATCCCGCCGCGCCCGAGCTTGACGTTGTGCCCCAGCACCGCCACGTCGCCGTGCCCCTTGTGGGCGTGGATCTGCCGCTTGATGGAATGGACGTCGGCAATGGCGGCATAGTCGAGATATTTTCGCCAGACATAGGGCTGCAGCTCGCGCAGGAAGGCTTCGCCCGCCTTCACGTCGCCGGCCACCGGGCGCGCCTTGATCATGGCCGCCCGCTCCCAGTTCTGGCCACGGCTTTCATAGTAGTTGAGCGCGGCTTCCACCGGGATCGCCAGCGGGGTCGCGCCGGGATCGGGCCGCAGCCGCAAGTCGGTGCGAAAGACGTAACCGTCGGCGGTACGGTCCTGCAGGATACGCACCAGCCTGCGCGTCAGACGGACGAAAAGATCCGTCGCCTCGAGCGGGTCGGGGATGGCCGGCGCCTCGGGATCGACGAGGGCGATGAGGTCGATGTCGGAGGAGTAGTTGAGCTCGAGCGCGCCCAGCTTGCCCATGGCGAGCAGGATCCATCCCGACCCGGGGGCGGGATCGTCCGGGTCCGGCAGGCGCAGCTTGCCCTGACGGTGTGCGTCGCGCAGGAGAAAATCGACGGCCGCGCAGAGGCACGAATCGGCAAGCGCGCTGAGCCGTTTGACGGTCGTCTCCGCGTCTACGGCACCGGAGAGATCGCACAGCCCAACGAGGAAATGCGCTTCGCGCTTCAGCCGGCGCAGTGCCGCCATCACGCTCGCCTCGGTGGCGTCCTCGGCGAATGGCGCCGCCCGAACCGCATCGTTCAGCCGCGCAAGCCGTACGTCCACGGGTTCATCGAAGAGCGCCTCGAGGCTTTGCGGCGCCCAGCGGGCGCAATCGCGCAGATAAGGCGACAGCGTGAATGCCGCGCCGAGGAAATCCGCCAGCGGGCCGTCCGAAGTCAACAGGCCGGCTAGGCGTGGACACTCTTCCGCGTGCGCGGTCTCGGCAAGAGATTCGCGTTCTCCACGCGCGTGCTCGGCATCGAGCGGGCTGAGCCGGCGCACCGGTTTGCCGAACCATGCCGACCCGTCTCGGCTTTCCTGTGCGACGTCTCCAGACATTCACCCATTCTTGCCTGTCGGAAAGACCATCGCAACCGATAGCCCCTGCCCGCCGCCGAAAATTTCCAGGCGGCCGCCGTGGAACGTCATGACGGCCTTGGCCAGGCTCAGGCCCAGACCCGAACCCGGCTGCGTACGGCTTGCCTCGAGCCTGACGAACCGCTCGGTCACCCGCTCGCGGTCCGCATCGGGAATGCCGGGGCCGTTGTCACGGACCGTCAGGCGCGCGAAATTGCCCTCCCGAACCAGGGAAACCGAAACCGCCGGCTCCTTAGCAGTATCCGCAGAATATTTGATGGCGTTGTCGACGATGTTCGAAAGCGCTTGCCCGATCAGCTCGCGATTGCCGTCGATATGTACCGGCTGAGGCGCGTCGGCGCCGAGTGTGACGCCCATTTCCTCCGCCGCCGGCTCGTACAGGTCAACGACGTCGGCAACGATAGCTGCAAGATCGACGCTGGCCGTCGTTTCGGCCGAGTAGCCGGCTTCCAGGCGCGAGATCATCAAGATCGCGTTGAAGGTGCGGATGAGCTGATCCGATTCGGCGATCGTCTGTTCCAGTGCCTCGCGGCAGGGGGCATCACCGCCGGTGCTGTTCAGGGCGGCTTCGGCGCGGTTGCGCAGGCGCGTCAGCGGCGTCTTGAGATCGTGGGCGATGTTGTCGGAGACCTGCTTCAGGCCCTCGTTGAGAGCGGCGATACGGTCGAGCATTGCGTTGAGATTTTCCGACAGGCGGTCGAACTCGTCCCCAGCGCTGGAAACGGGCAGCCGCCGGGTCAGGTCGCCGCCCATGATCTGGGCGCTGGCTTCGGAGACGCTGTCGATGCGCTTGAGGGCGGTGCGGCCGATAAAGTACCAGATCAGAATCGCCCCGAGCCCCATCATGCCAAGGGCCGCCATCAGGGCCCGGCGGACGACGAGACGGAATTTCTCCGGCTCGCCCAGATCCCGGCCGACAAGCAGGATCATGTCGTTGGGCAGCCGGATCACCTGGGCCACGGCAGTATGCCGCAACCTCCCGCCGTCCTCCTGGGCTTCGCCGTAGCGGCGGTAGGCGAAGGGCCGGCTCGTCCAGCCTACCGAATCGAGCACGCCGGGTTCTATCGCCTCGACATTGCCGGACAGGATGAGGCCGTTGGGGTTCGTGATCAGATAGAGATTGGCACTCGGCTGCCGCGAGCGCAGGTCCATCACACGGACTAGTGTCGGCAGCCCGCCGCGCCGGTATGCCCGGGAAAGCCCGTTCACCTCTTCGACGATCGCCTCGCGCGTCTGTGCGGTCAGCATGCGCACCGACAGCGAGGTCACGTAGAAGACAAGAACCACCGCGCAAACGGTGAACAGCAGAAGATAGAGTGCGGAAAGCCGCGCCGCAGTCGTCTTCATGATGGCCGGCATGGCAGGCATCAGTCGGCCCGGAGCATGTAGCCCGCGCCACGAACCGTATGCAGGACGGGTTTGTCGAAGCCCTTCTCGATTTTGCCGCGCAGGCGCGAGATATGCACGTCGATGACGTTGGTCTGCGGATCGAAGTGGTAGTCCCACACATTCTCCAGGAGCATGGTGCGGGTCACCACCTGGCCGGCATGACGCATGAGGTATTCGAGCAGGCGAAACTCGCGCGGCTGCAGGGCGATCTCCTGGCCGTCGCGCCGCACGGTGTGGGACAGGCGATCGAGCTCCAGATCGCCCACCCGATAGACGGTTTCCACGTCCTTGGCACCGCCGCGGCGTTTCAGAACCTCGACGCGGGCGAGCAGTTCGGAGAAGGCATAGGGCTTGGTCAGGTAGTCGTCCCCGCCGGCGCGCAGGCCGGTCACCCGGTCGTCCACCTCGCCCAGGGCGGAGAGAATGAGCGCCGGCGTGGCATTGCCCTTGGAGCGCAGTTCGGCGATGATCGACAGTCCGTCGCGACGCGGCAGCATGCGGTCGATGACGAAGACGTCGTAGCTGCCGCCGTCGGCCAGCGCGAATCCGGTTTCACCGTCGGGAGCCACATCCGCGACGTGGCCAGCTTCCGAAAACGCCTTTCTCAGAAAGCTCGCGGCCTCGTGGTCGTCTTCGATCACCAGAATCTTCATGTCGGTACATATACCCGGATCGCGGGGCGCTGGACAGAAACCCGTGCCGCCGCGAAAAGCGCGCTTTGGCGGCGGCACGGGAAGCGGCCCGCCCGCCCCCGCCGTAGGCGAGCCGCACTTCCAGGTCAGCCGATGGGCAGCGCCGCGAAGCTGTTGGCGCCTTCGCGCTCGATCTGCACCAGAACCGCGCCACGGCCGGCCTCCGACGCCGCGTCGACCGCGGCGCGCAGGTCATCCAGCGACTCCACCGGCTGCGAATTGACCGACCGGATGATGTCGCCCGGCATGAGGCCGGTCTCCGCCGCTGCGCTCTCCGGATCCACATCGGTGATGACGAGCCCGCCGCCATCCTCCGCCGGTGTCACCGAAAAGCCGAAATCGGTGGGCGTCGCCGGCGCCGGGGCGCCCGGCGCCAAGGCGGTCTGTTGCTCGTCCGGCATTTCGCCGAGCTTCACATCGATGTCTTCGGGTTGGCCGTTGCGCCACACGGTGACTTGCACGTTCTCGCCCGGGTCGCGGTTGCCGATGTTGCGTGCAAGCTCACGCGGCGAGGCGACATTCTCGCCGTCAATGGCGATGACCACGTCACCTGCCCGCATGCCCGATTCGGCAGCCGGTTCGCCTTCATTGGCGTTCTCGATGAACACGCCCTGGCTCTTTTCCAGACCGACCGCGTCTGCCATCTCCGGTGTCAGTTCCCTGATCTGCACGCCGAGCCAGCCGCGTTCGATCGTGCCGTCGTCGATCAGGTCCGTCACGACGGATTTGGCGAGGTTGGCGGGGATCGCAAAGGCGATGCCGACATTGCCGCCGGAAGGCGAGAAGATCGCGGTGTTGACGCCGACGACCTTGCCGGAAAGGTCGAAGGTCGGGCCGCCGGAGTTGCCACGGTTCACCGCCGCGTCGATCTGCAGGAAATCGTCGTAGGGACCGGCATTGATAACACGGCTGCGCGCCGAAACGATGCCGGCCGTGACCGTTCCGCCAAGACCGAACGGATTGCCGACGGCGACCACCCAATCACCGACCCGAACATTGTCGTCATCGGCGAAATCGACATAGGTGAAGTCCCGGTCGGCATCGACCTTGAGCACCGCCAGGTCGGTCCGTGGATCGGTTCCGACCAGATCCGCCGAAAGCTCGGTGCTGTCGTCCAGGACCACGACATAGTCGTCGCCACCCTGGATCACGTGATTGTTCGTCACCAGATAGCCGTCCTCGGAGATGAAGAAGCCCGATCCCTGGGCCATGGGGCGCTCACGCGGCGGACGCGGCGGTCCGGAGCGCCCTTCCCCGCGATGGCCGAACTGATCGAAAAAGCGCCTCAGGGGATGATCGTCGGGAAGATTCTCAAAGCCCGGCATATCGAAAAAGGGGCTTCCGGCCATTTCGCTTTGCGGGGGCGTCTTGCCGCTGACGCGAACGCTCACCACCGCCGGGGACACCGCCTCCACGACGTCGGCGAAGCTGGGCGCCTGCACCGGCTTTTGAAGCTCGACCGGATCAGCCAGGACGGGCAGCGACCCGACACCGACCGCACCGGCGCCGATGGCGCCGGCCACCGCCAGCGAGGCGACCGCGGCGACGAGCCGGGAACGCACTTTGGACGTGGTTTTTTCAGAGTTCATGGCGGAATTTGCTCCTCTTGCCATTCACAGTCATCGTAGATTGCGTGGGCGCATCTCTGCGTCTTCCAGGCGACACATAAGCGCTACCACCTTACGATGCCATTTCCTCCGAATGAAACTTTGGTAATCTTCGCAGCCGTTGGAGCGTCTTAGTTGCGCTCATTGAGGATTTTCTCGAGCGTCTTTTCCTCTTCCGCCGACAGGGCGGCGGTGCGGCCACCTCTCCGGCGCAAGCTCACAACGAGGAGCATCCCGCCTCCCAGGAGCACGAGGACGGGCGTTGCCCAAAGCAGCGCGTTGCGCAGACTGAAGCGGGGCTTCAGAAGCACGAACTCCCCATAGCGGGACACCACGTAATTGAGCACCTCTGCATCCGTGTCGCCGGCGCGGATGCGCTCGCGCACGAGGACGCGCAGGTCACGGGCCAGTTCGGCGTCGGAATCGTCGATGGACTGGTTCTGGCAGACCATGCAGCGCAACTCGGCGGAGATTTCGCGCGCGCGCTGCTCGAGGGCGGGATCGCCCAGCATCTCGTCGGGCTGCACCGCATGTGCTGGAACGGCAAGTGCCAACAGGAGCGACAGGAGAACAGCCCGCATCATCCGCGCCGTCCTTCAGCACCTGCCAGCGCAGCCTTGCGGCCGGCCGGCGCGCCTACGCGCAATCGGCGGTCCATCAGCGACAGGCTTCCTCCGACGACCATGACCAGGGCCCCGAGCCAGATGAGCGTCACCATGGGCTTCCACCAGATGCGGACGACCCGGCCGCCGTCGACGGTGGGATCGCCGAGCGAGACGTAAAGCTGGCTCAGACCCATCGTCCGGATCCCGGCTTCCGTGGTCGGCGTGCCGCGCGCGGTGTAGACCCGTTTGGAGGAAACGATCTCCCCCAGTTGCCGGCCGTCCGTTCCGGACAAGAGAAACCGTCCCCGCTCTTCCGTATAGTTAGGGCCGGTGAAGGGCCGCATGCCTTCAAACTGCAGCGTGAAGCCGCTGATCTCGGTCGACTGGCCGGAATGCATGGTCAGGATGCGCTCTGTCTCCAGCGCCGTAACACAGACAACGCCGAGGGTGGTAAGGCCCAGCCCGGCATGGGCAAGCGCGGTTCCGAAGACGGATAGCGGCAACCCCTTGAGCCTCCGCAGGCTCGTCGCGATCGGCGTCTTGCCCGCCCCCGCCTTGAGCGCCAGGTCGATAAGCGCCCCGAAAACGAGCCACAGGCCGATGCCGATCCCCGCCGCGGCAAGGGCCGTGGCCCGGTCGACGAGGAAATAGGCGAAAAATGCGCCGAGCACCGCCATGGCAAATGCGAGGTGCAGGCGCTGGGCGGCCGCAAGCAGGTCGGCCCTCTTCCACGCCAGGACCGGCCCGAAGGGGACGGCGACGAGCAGCGGCAGGAAGAGCGGCACGAAGGTGAGGTTGAAGAAGGGGGCGCCGACCGAAATCTTCTCCCCCGTTATCGCCTCGACGACGAGGGGATAGAGCGTTCCCACCAGAACCGTCGCCGCGGCGGTGGTGAGCAGGAGGTTGTTGAGGACCAGCGCCCCCTCCCGAGAGATCGGCGCGAACAGACCGCCGGGCGCGAGCGCTGCCGCGCGCAGTGCGAAAAGTGCCAGCGCCCCACCGATGAAGAAAATTAGGATAGCCAGAATGAACACACCCCGCGTCGGGTCGGATGCAAAGGTGTGGACCGATGTCAGAACGCCGGAACGCACCAGGAAAGTTCCCAGCAGCGACAACGAAAAGGTGAGAATGGAAAGCAGCACCGTCCAGATTTTCAGCGCCGAGCGCTTTTCCATCACGAGCGCGGAATGGAGCAGTGCCGTCCCGGTAAGCCACGGCAGGAAAGACGCGTTCTCAACCGGGTCCCAGAACCAGAAACCGCCCCAGCCGAGTTCGTAATAGGCCCAGTAGGAGCCGACTGCGATGCCGCCGGTCAGAAAGGCCCAGGCGGCCAGCGTCCACGGCCGCACCCAGCGCGCCCAGGCGGCGTCGATACGCCCCTCGATCAGGGCGGCAATCGCGAAGGAGAATGAAATGGAGAAGCCGACATAGCCGAGGTAAAGCAAGGGCGGATGGATTGCCAGACCGACATCCTGGAGGATGGGATTGAGGTCGCGCCCCTCGATCGGTGCCGGCTGCAACCGTGCGAATGGATTGGAGGTGAACAGGATGAACAGCAGGAAGGCGGCGGCCACGAGCCCCTGCACCGCCAGAACATTCGCCTTCAGGCTCGGCGGCAGGTTGCGGCCGAAAGCAGCCACCAGTGCACCGAACAACGACAGAATGAGGACCCACAGAAGCATCGAGCCTTCATGGTTGCCCCAGGTGCCGGTGATCTTGAAGAGGAGCGGCTTGGCCGAGTGCGAATTCTCCCAGACGTTGGCGACGGAAAAGTCCGACTGAACATAGGCGAGAACGAGCGCGGCGAAGGAAATGGCGAGGAACGCAAAGCCGGTGATCGCGACCGGTCCGCCCACATGCATCAACCGCGCACTACCGATCCGCGCTCCGACAAACGGCACGCAAAACTGCACCAGCGCGAGCGCCAGTGCCAAAACGAGGGCAAAATGGCCAAGTTCAACGCTCATCCTGCACCCCTACTCCTCCTGCCAAACGCCGCGTTCCTTCAGGCTGTCGGCAACCTCGCGCGGCATATAGGTCTCGTCGTGCTTGGCGAGAACGGTGTCGGCCAGGAAAGTCCCATCGGCACCGATAATACCTTCCGTCACCACGCCCTGCTCTTCCCGGAACAAATCCGGCAGGATGCCATCGTAGACGACCGGAACCGAATTTCCGTGATCGGTGACGGAAAAGCGCACGCGCGTACCTTCCCCTCGGACAATGGACCCTTCCTCCACCAATCCGCCGAGGCGGATACGCTCACCGGCGGCGGCGGATTGGGAAAGCAGATCCGACGGCATGTAGAAATAGGAAGTCTGCTGGCCCAGCGCATAGAATGTCAGACCGGCCGCCAGGGCCAGGAATGCCATTCCCATACCGATCACCGATAGTCGCTTCTGTTTCCGCGTCACATCCCACCTACTCGCTTCGTGAAATGCCGAGTGTCTCGGCATAGTCTATCAGCGCAGTGGCTTCGGCGCTTTGCCCATCGAGGGCGGCTACGGCCCGCTGCAGGGCATCTGCCGCCTCTTCCTGCCTGCCCAAAACCACATAGGAACGCAACAGCCGCCGCCAAGCGTCGGTATCCGAGGGATCCTCCCGCAGCCGCGCGTCCAGACTGGACACCATTCCTTCGATCATCTCCTGGCGTGCCTGGGGAGACATCTGATCTGCCGCCGCAAGATCCTCCTGCGTGGGGCCTTCTTTTCCTGGCGGACTTTCCTCCCGCAGGCCTGCCGAAAGACCGGCAACGGCGCGGCGTGCCGCCTGCCGCCATGGGGATTCCTCCGGCAGATCCGCGGCAAGCGCATTCCACATGCTGCGCGCATCAGCGGCATTTCCCTCCTGGGCGCGGGCCATCGCCATGAAGAAGCGGGCACGCGGGTTGGCTCCGTCCAGCGACAATGCACGGGCAAAAGCCGCTTCGGCGTCAGCCGTAACGATACCGCCCGCCTGACCGACCAGCGCCTCGCCGAGTGCGGCCTCGCGGGCAGCGCTCGCTCCGCTAAGTTCGATCGTCTTGCGGTACGCATCCACCGCATCGGAATAACGGCCGAGGCGCGCATAGATGGGGGCAAGCGTTTCCCAGCCGCGAACATCGTCGGGATTACTGGCCAGAAAGGCTTCGGCGCGCGCGATCAGTTCCTCGACGGTGGCCTGCGCAGGGTCCCCGGCCAGGCGCTGCTCGAGCGGCGACGCCGGCATGCCGGGCGAACCTGTCAGAGCATAGAGGCTCCAGCTCAGCACGGGCACGACCAACACCGCCGCTGTGGCGACCACACGCGCCGTGCGGCCGGAAGCGGTCCAGCTTCCGGGGCTGTCTTCCTGCTCCAGGCGCAGAATCCGGCGGCCGATCTCGGCACGTGCCTCGGTCGCGTCCTCTTTGCTGATCAGGCCGCGGCGCATCTCCTGCTCGAGTTCGGCGAGTTGATCGCGATAGACGCTCAGATCATGCTGCGCGCCCGATGCCACCTTCAGGCGGCCGCGCAAGAAGGGATACATCACCGCCAGCGAGGCGGCGAGCGTCAGAAGCGCGGCAAGAACCCAGAACAGCATGCCTTCAATTATCCGTCATACCGGACGCTGCCAACTCCCGAAGTATGCGGCCTTTTGGCATAACGCCCGGCATCGCATCAGTTCAGCAGAGTCCAGCTTCCGTCTGCGTTGCGGCAAGCGGTACCGCGCACCGAACGAGCGGCCCCTCCCGCGCGCACCACATGGGTGTAGGGCCGGCAATCCTGCGACCCCACCCGATAGGGTTGGGCCGCCGTCACCGTACCACCGTGGCCGGTCCCTTCGTCGCCCCAGGCGACGGGCTCTCCGGCCGGAGTCGATTCAAGCGCACGATACTCGGCGTTGATGGCCGCCAGACGCTCGCCGCGCGTCAATTCGGCGCCGCTGATCGCCACCAGGGATCCGCCGACAAGCCCCCCTACCGGATCTACGTCCTTCGTTTCCACCGGCTGCGTGAGCCCCCCTTGATAGGTTTCACCGAGGTCCGCAGCGCAGCCAGAAAGGGCGAGGATCGCAACACCGGCAGCCATTCTAGATTTCATTGCTGTCCACCCGCTCAATCGTACGTTTGCAAAGGCGCCGCCTCCTATAGAGCATGTTTGACGGAACTTTGTTCAAATCCGAAGCACGTGCATGCGCCAAGCTACGCGCTCGCGAGTTTCACTTCCACCTTGAGACCGCCGAGCGCGGAACGGTCCAGCTTCAGCGTCCCCCCATACTCCTCCACCAGATCGGCGACAATGGCCAGCCCCAGTCCGCTTCCGGGCTTGCTCTCGTCCAACCTGCGACCGCGTTGCAAGGCCTGCCGGGCCTGGTCCTCCGGGATCCCCGGCCCGTCGTCCTCTATGAGGATAGCAAAGCTGCGGCGTTCCACCGTACCTTCTGCCGGCGCCTCCAGGATCAGCACGACTCGGCTTTCGGCCCATTTCATCGCATTCTCCAGGAGATTGCCCGTCATCTCCTCGAGATCCTCCCGCTCGCCTGCGAAGACCACATCCTCCGGTGGCAGGCGAAGCTCCAGCCGCTTTTCGGGATTAAGCTTTCCGGCGACCCGCGCCATGCGCTCCAGGGTCTCGTTGACGGGGCTGCGCAAAGCGAGGGAATTACGCTGGGCTGCAGCACGCGCGCGTTGAAGATAATAGTCGATCTGCTGCCGCATTGCCGAAGCCTGGGCGGAAATCAATGCACCGCGCTGCCCCTCCATCGCCCGGCCCTCGTTCATCAACACGGCAAGTGGCGTTTTCAGCGAGTGGGCGAGATTGCCCACCTGCTTACGCGAGCGCTCGATGATCCGGCGGTTGCTTTCGATCAGTGCATTCGTCTCTTCCGCCAGCGGCACGATCTCGCCGGGAAACGGGCCGGAAAGGCGTTCGGCGGTGCCGGCGCGGATATCGGCCAGCGCCAGCCGTATGCTCCGCAGCGGCCTCAGCGCGAGGAGGATCGCGAACGCGTTGATGGCTACCGTGCCAAGTCCGAATAGCGCCAGATACGTAAAGAGCCGCCGCGTGAAATTTGCGATCTCATCTTCCAGTTCGCTGTGGTTGCCCATGACCCGAAACCGGGCAATGCGCTCGTCCTCCCCGAGCACGATCTCCGCTTCGAGAACCTGGATCGTCTCCCCTCCTGGGCCCCGCGCCAGATAGGTGCGCTGATACTCCCGGTTGAACGGCACGGCGGCGGTGGAGGGAGAAGAGATCGTGCGCGTCAAAGAGGCCGAATGCAGGGGATCATGCAGGGAATCCGAAGCCGGTTCGACAGCCCAATACCAGCCGGACTCCGGTTCGGAGAAACGCAGGTCACCCAGATTGGGACTTCCCTCGAGTCGGCCCGCGTCCGAGGCGCTTACCGACGCGATCAGGTTGAAAAGATGTGCCGACAGAACCTCTTCGAAGCCGCGGTTGCTGACTTGCCTGAAGAGCGTCGAGATGACCGTGGCGATTACCACGAGTGCAATGACGGCCCAGATGGTGGAGAACGCAACGACACGGAACGTCAGCATTCGAGGCATGCGCCGGAGGCGCGATAGGGACGAGTTCAGCCGCGTGCGCACCCGCCCGGCCTGCTCATTCATTCGGCTCGCGCATGCGGTAGCCCATGCCGCGCACGGTTTCGATCAAGTCGGAGCCCAGCTTCTTGCGCAAACGACCGACAAAGACTTCTATCGTGTTGGAATCCCGATCAAAATCCTGGTCATAGAGATGTTCGACAAGTTCGGTGCGCGAGATAACCGAACCCTTGTGGTGCATCAGATAGGCCAGCATCCGATATTCGTGCGATGTCAGCTTCAGGGGGACGCCGTTGATGTCGGCCTTGGAAGCGCGGGTGTCCACTCTCAACGGGCCGCAGTAAAGTTCCGATGAGGCATGACCGGTGGCCCGGCGAATAAGCGCGCGCAAGCGGGCCAGGACCTCCTCCATGTGAAACGGTTTCGTCACATAGTCGTCGGCGCCGGCATCTATGCCGGAGACCTTGTCGCTCCAGCGATCGCGCGCGGTCAGGATCAAAACCGGCATCGTCCGGCCGTCCCGACGCCAGCGTTCCAGAATGCTGATTCCGTCCATCCGCGGCAGGCCGACATCGAGCACCACGGCATCATAGGGCTCCGTATCACCCAGAAAATGGCCTTCCTCCCCGTCGAACGCCTTGTCTACGACATAGCCCGCATCCTGCAGAGCGGCGCTGATCTGCCGGTTGAGATCGAGATCATCTTCGATAACGAGTATCCGCATGAAACCGCTACGTTTTTAAGAACACCTTTGGATGAACAACCGTGTGGCGAATCCGGCTATTGCAACGGAACGGTGAACTCCCGGCGCCGCGGCCGCTCTCCGCCCTGCCCCGGGACCAACACCACGATCCTGCAGACGGTCTGGCCGCCGCTTGATTCGGCCGAAGCCTTCGCCAGCGTCCCACCGTTCTCGGCCGCAATACGCTGGCCGATGGCATAGCAGTCTGCATCGCTCTGGGCGAGCAAAATCGGCTTTTCGGGCCAATTCTGGCCGTATGCCGTGGAAACCGACGCAGCCGAGCCCCATACGAGCAAGGCAAGCCAAAGGGATGTGCGGCGGTTCGATTTCATGTCGCTGATCTAACGTATGACTTCTGAATGTGGGATGAACGGTGTGCGGTCCGCACACGCCACGACTTGCGCATGCGGACCGTTCCGTCAGCCGATACGGCTATCCGCTGTGACGCGACCGACAATCGCCATCAGGCCGGAGATCGCTGTGACCGCCTGCAGTATCATTTCGGAAACCGCCTCGCCGTCCCGTTCCTCCACGGGAAAACCCAACAAGCCTCCCGCCGCCGTGGCCACGGTCACCAGGGAGGCCCAGATGGTGCGGGACAGATACCAGGGTTTCATTGCATTCATCGCAGTCTCCTTTTTGGCCTATTTCATATCTCCGTGCGGATCGTGCGCCGCAGCGCCATACCCGCGCCGGCTGTGGCGCTGACCTGCCTGATCGTGACGTCGATCGCCGGCGGCACTCCCCCGAAATCGGCTTGCATCGTCGTCGCTCCGTAGGTCCATTCCCGGTTCGTGCAATCGACCGTCCGCAGCGCTGCCCCATCCTGGGGGGCGACCTCCACGCGATAGAGCTCGTGCGCCTCACCCATCGGTATATCCCCGGCCATCCAGTTGTCGGCGCCGATGCGTCCGCGCCGTATCCAGGAAAGGTGCAGGTCGCCGTCACGCCAGCTCCCCTTCAGATGAACCGGTGACAACGGCCGCAGCGCCCGCAGGCCGCCCGCCGCCCCGATCAGGACGAACCGCTCGTCCGAATACGCGTAGCCGGCAGGGCCGATGCGCCAGTTGAGGGCAAGCCCCGCCTCCTCCGGCTTGAGGCCGGCGGGCGTCACCGCTTCATCGAGCAGGACGAAAGGCGATCCGGCCTGCGCACCTGCATACAAGGCATCGTTGGTGCCAAGCTGGCCACGCAGCAGTCCGGAAAGTCTCCAGACCGACGGCTCGATCTCCTCGGCCGCCTCGAACTGGAGGATCTCCCACACGCCCGCCTGAGACAGCACTGCGGCCGCATTGGCCCCGTTCAGGATCTGCACGCGCGAGCGGCTTTGAAGCTCGCCGTCGTAGAGGCGCACCAATGCCGTGCCGGCTCGGTCCCAACGGCCTTCGACGACGCTTTCGGGAAGGGGCTCCTGCAATGCCCCCATCACGGCCCTGCGGTCGATGCGAGAGCGCAAGGCAAACCCCGTTTCCTCGGGCGAGGCAAGCACCACCTGGCTTTGCCAGGGGCGGGATCGTGCAGCCACCCGAAACTGCTCGTGCGCCGGTTCCTCCCCCGTGCGCAGCGGCAAGTCCAGCAGAAGCGTGAAGGGCTTGCCCGAACTCAGCTCACCCCCGCCGCCGCCCACGGGCAAATCGGAGCCGCTGGCCGGCGCCGGAGCGGTACGGACGAATCGGCGGGCCTTCACCAGCCTTGCCAACCCCTCCTCGACCTCGGTCACCAGATATTCGGGCGCAGCGGTTCCCGGCAGACGCACGATGCTTCCCGGCTGGAGCCTCTGCTCGGTCGCCGGGATGGAAAACACCGCACTCTCACGTCCGTCCCAGACCCGGCGCAAATAATCGCGCACCAACCCGCCCGCTTCGGAAACCGGCAGCCCTCCCGGAAAGCTCAGAAACTGCGTGCCACTTCCCTTCGCACCCAGATAGTCGACCGCCGCCGTCGCCGACTGGTGATCGTTCAACACGTCGCGGAAGTCCAGATGCGCGAGGGCGGGCAGCGCGTGATCGGGTTGGCGTGTGCGCTCCACCGTCTCACTGTCGCTTGGCACAACAAGTTCATCGAGTTCGAGCGCCTGGCCCGCATCCGTGCCCTCGGTTGCGAAGACAAGCCTCTGTCCGTCGTCACGAACACCGATCCTGAACAGGTTCGTTACGGGTTCCAGCGCCGCGCGGGCCGTCGTCGGAGTGCTGACCACATATCCGGCCAGCGTCCCGTCCGCTCTCGCCGTGTCAGCCGACCCCAGGCCGTGATCTTGCAGGACGGTATCGATCAGCGCGCCGACCGTGATGCCGCTCAGGCGGCCGTTCAACCAGTGCCCGCGCGCCCAGTTCGCACCGTCGGCCCACACCTCGTCTTCGATGGGAAAGGCGGGAAACGGCCGCGCGTCCCAGGCCCAGATGCTGATCTGTGCCACGTCGACCATCGGGCCGTCATAGATCGGCGAAATCGGATTCGCCGCCGGCCCGCCGTCTTCCCAATGCCGATAATGCGCAAGCAACAGCCGGTATTGCGCCAGGTCAGACCGTCCGCCATTGGAGAAATAAGGAACGGCGTTCTCGGACGATTTCGGATCGGGAAAAACGTTCGGTTGGTTCGGTCCCTTGTCCACCGCCGCACAGCCTAGTTCGGTGAAGTGAATGGGCTTCGATTGCGGGATCCACGCGGTTGGTGTCGCCTCTTCCACACCGGCAATCCGGTTGTAGTGCGGGTTCGACCACCATCCAGCCAGGTCCTTGTAACGGAAGACCCAGTGCTTCCCATAGGCACCGTCGCTGATGGGAGAGCGTGCACGTGCAGCCCGGTCCGCCTCGCTTGCATAGTACCAGTCGAAGCCCTCCCCGGATGCAATCGCGCCTTTAAGCCCGTCCGGATCGTATGCGGAGGTGAAACCGTCGGGGTTGCCGCCGTCCACATCGTGGTCGCGCCAGTCGGAGAGCGGCATGTAATTGTCGATGCCGACCGCATCGACAGCCGCATGCGACCACAGGCTGTCGAGATGGAAGAAGATGTCGCCCGAGCCGTCCGCAGGCTGGTGGCCGAAATACTCGCTCCAGTCGGCGCCGTAGGTGATGGTCACCGTGCTTCCGAGGATCGAGCGCACCTCGCCGGCGAGATCCTCCAGGAGTTCGACGAAGGGGAAACGGTTCTCCTCGTCGCGCACCGTCGTCAGCCCGCGCAGCTCGGAGCCGAGCAGGAAGGCGTCCACGCCGCCCGCCGCCGCCGCCAGATGCGCGTAGTGCAAGAGAAAGCGCCGGTAGCTCCACTCCTCCATATCGCCCTGAAACACGATCGTGTCTTCGCCGGGCGCGAATTGTGCGGAGCTTGCGGTTCCCGCCACTACCGCGATCTGCGCGCGCGCGCCGCTCGTCTTGTCCGGCGTGCCCGGCCGGCCGGGCGCCGGATGACAGGTGATACGCCCCCGCCAGGGATAAGCCGGCTGTTCTGAAGCGCCATAGGGGTCCGGCAGACCACTTTCCGGCGGCACGTCCATCATGATGAATGGGTAGAGAGCCACCTTCCATCCACGCCGGCGGATCGCCTGGATCGCCTCCGTCACCGACCGGTCGCTCGGCGTCCCGCCATAGGCGGCCTCTCCCTCGATCCGCGACACGAGATCTGCCTCGGATTTCTCGATGCCGGAAACGCGCCACTCCTGCGTGGTGCCCCACTCGACCCACGGCAACGTCGGCAGGAACGGGGGGCGCGGTGCGGCCTCCCGGGCCACCGTCGGCTTTATACGGCAATGGCCGGCGCGCAGGTCGGTGCCGAACCAGGTGACCACCAGAGAAACGGTCCGCAGGTTCGGGCACACCATCTGCAACTCGTCCAGCGAAGCCTCGAGATCCGTCGCCGCAAGGCGGGTGTGCCGGTTCAGTGTCCGGGTCTCGCCGGGGGTGATCGTCTCCTTCACCACCGTCGACGAAAGGCCGTGCTCGGTCGATCCGGGTATCAGCGCGACGGATCGGATCCGGTGGTTGAGTGCCCCGCCGGGACGCATCACCTCGAACTGGAACTGCGGTATGCGCCGACCATACTGGTCGATCGGCAAGCGCTCGATCACCACATAGGCCGTGCCGCGATAGGCGGGTGCGTTGCCACTGCCCTGCTTGGCCTCGATCAGCGGATCCACCGGCTGGCTTTCCGAACCCGTATGGACGCGTATCTCCACCCGGTCGCGGTCGACTTCCTCACCATCGGCCCAGATGCGCCGCACTCCCGCGATCTCGCCTTTGCAAAGCGCGAAGGCAACATTGGCGTAATAGGAATACTCTGTCACCTTCGGACCGCCCTTGCCGCCCTGCCGACTGGAGGTGCTGCGCTCCTCGAAGCGCGTGGCCCAGATCAGGATCCCGCCGACGCGCATGGTGCCGTACACCCGCGGCAAAGGGGCGCCATCCTCGCCGGTGAAAGGCCTCGCCGCGCTCAGCCTCGGACCCTCGTAGCTCTGCGTGCTGCTGATCAAGGCGCGGTCGATCATGTAGCCCGCGACCGCACCGGCGGCCGAGCCGATCGCCGAGCCGACCGCTCCCAGCGCGCCGCCCAGAAAGGCGCCGGCCGCCTGCAGAACGATTGTCGCCATTCAGTCTATCCTTCCGATGCAGCGGGAAAGGCAAAGACGCCGGCAACGCGCCGGCGCCATTGCGGAACGAGTTGCGAGACGAGCACCGCCCGCCCTTCATAGGCGTGCACGAAGGCCTCCCGGCTCACCAGGATGGCGACGTGTTTTGCCGGCAGATGTGGGCGCCAGCGAAACAGGATCAGCCGTCCCGGTGCGAAGACACGATCGGGACAGGCAACGAAATGCCGGCGCGCGGCCACAAGAAGCCGATCCCCGCCACCTGTTTCCGCCCAGTCCATGCTGTAAGGACCGGGTGCTTCCGGCTCGGCGGCGTAAAGCGCGCGCCATACACCGCGGGCAAGCCCCAGGCAGTCGCACCCTACGCCCTTGCGGCTCGCCTGGTGCCGGTAGGGGGTCCCCACCCACGACAGCGCCTCGGCGACAACACGCTCTGCGGACATGGTTTCCTCGCCGTCCGGTGTCATTCGACCAGTGGCCCGCCGTCGAAACGCTGCCCCTCCATTACGTAGCCATAGGCCGCGTCGTCACCCGGCAGGTGCGGGAAACCGCGAAAGTTCGCGCTGTTGGCAAACTTGTCACGACAGGTCGAAAAGCGCTTGTCGCAACCGGCGACCACGGTGAACGTGTCCCCGGGTGCAACGGGAGCCGCGATGTCCCGCCATAGGTCGAGCACTACGCCGTCGGCTCCCTTGCGATGCGCCGAGACCCGCTCCCGCCGGCCGATCCCGGCACCGGATGTCCAGGTCACGATGCCGTTGCCGAACCACCCGTTTTCGAAGGAGGCCAATCCGTTGACCGTGATGCTGTTGCCGGCAATTGCTTCCAGGACGCCCTCGCCTTTGAACCCGCCGGCCTCGAGATCGACCCGGCAGCGCCCGTCGCCCAGTTCCGCATCGCAGGTCCGCCGGACGGTGCGCCCGTTCGTCTGATCCAGTGCACGCTCGGGGCTCTCCAGTTCGGCGACAAAGCGGCCGTCGCGCCTGGCGATTTGTCCGATGACGGCGCGCCTCAGACGGGCGAATTGCTGCGGATCCTGCCAGTTGACCAACAGTGTCTCCACCGTCGCGCCGTCATAGACACCCGCCATGATATCGGCTTCTTCGATATCGATCGCCGACAGCGCCCCTTCGACATCGACGCTGTCGGCCGCCATGCCCAACGAGCGCCGCGCCTCGGTGGTCGAAAGCCCCGTCTCAGGCGCGAAGACGGTCCCGTCGCAGGTGAGTTTGCGATCATGATCGGTAAAGCCCATCACCGTGCCGTCGGAGCGCCTCAGCCGCCAACAGTGGCAAAGGGTCGTCACCTCGTTCTCGAGGTGCGTGGCCAACGGCCCGTTCAACGTCACCATTACAGGACCTCCACCAGTGGGATGGACGGGATCTGCCCCGCCTGGAAAGCCGTCACGCTCGCCGAGATCCGCTCGGCATCGAAGCGCACCGGCACATCGAACACGAAGCCTGCCGTCACCGCCGCACCGTCCGGCGGGACCGCGGTGTCGTAGAACACCAGTTCACCCGTTCCGGCATCGATCCAGTAATCCTGCGAAATCACCCTTGGCACGCCGGCCACTGCCACAAGCATGCTGTCGGCAACCGGCCGCGTGATGCGCCGCTGGTAACCATCCGCCCCTTCGCCGTAGGTCTTCGCCAGCGCGAAACGCTTCTCCTGCCCGTCGCCCGTGCCGATCGGCTGATCGAAGGGCGTCGGCTCCATATGCGGCGGGCAGGATTTCATGTCGAAGGGATCGCGAAACCGGAACGCATGCAGCGACCCGCGGCGCGCCTCGAAGAAGGCCATCACCGCATAGAGGTCTTCGAGGGAGCGCACGCCCGTGCCTGCGTCGTAGTAGCGCCGCGATCGGCGCATGCGGGCGTTGCGCTTTTCCTGTCCCGAAGTCAGTTGCACGATCTCGTTGCGCCGCTCCGGTCCGCCGGTGGCCCCGAAGGAGATCCCCAGCGGAAAGCGAACGTCATGAAAACTCTCCATTGCGATCCAATCCCGCCGTCAAAGCGTTCGCGCGCCGCGCGAGACAGCACGCGCCAGCATTCCGGTGATCTGCGCCTCCGACTTGCGGAACGATGCCGCATCGGGCGTCGTGACATTGAAAACGACCTGCGTGCCGCCGCCGCCTCCGCCACTCGCGGCCACGCCGAGACGTCCGTCGGGCGAGCGCTGCAGGGGCAGGATTGCCTCCGCCCCCGCCTCCCCCATCAAGCCGATATTGCGCCCGGCGGGAAAATAGGTCGGCGCGGAGACCACACCGCCGCTCGCGAAGGGAACGATACCCCCCTTGGCGAATGGGACGATGCTGGACATCCCGCCGAGGATTCCGCTGATGAGGCTGTTGCCGAGGCTCTGCAGCGGCGCCAATCCCTGGTTCAGGGCCATCCCGGCCAGATTGAGCCCGATCCGGCGCAGGATATCCTCCAGCGACTTGCCGCTGACGACGGCACTCTTGAGCGCCCCCGTCAGTTGCGTGCCGAAGCTCGAGGACAGTTCCCCCAGGTTCTCAAGGGCTGTCTCGAACGGTGCCGTATCGGCGACGATCGGCACGCGCACTTCATCCGTCATTCGATTTCTCCGGATTGTTGGAATCGGGGAACAGCCGCATGAGCCGGGCCAGCTCGTTCCGTCCCGGCGCATGGCCGCCCGCCAGGCCGAGCGCGTTGAGTGCCGCCGAAAATTCCAGCGGCGTCATTGTCCAGAAGGATGCGGGGCTCAGCCGCAGCAGACCAAAGGCAGCCCCCATCACCTCGTTCCAGGGAAAGGGTGCCCGCGCGCCCGCTGCGGCATTCAAGGGTTTTCCTGCCCGTCTCCCCCTGCTTTTTCCTGCGCCCCGAATGTGACCGACAGCAGTTCACCCACCAGCCGGGCAAAACCGGCCGCGCCGCCCTCGCACCGCATGGCGCGAACCGCATCATCGCTGATCTCATGCCCTCCGCCGCGCAACCCCGCGGCGATGATCGCGGTCATGTCGCGGGCCGATAGCCGGCCACTGGAAAAGCGCTGCGCGAGGCTGTTGAGATCCTCGGCCGCAAAGGCCGCCTCCAGTTCCGCCAGAGCACCCAACGTCAGGCACATCCGATAATCCTGCCCGTCGAGTCGTGCCGCGACCTCGCCGCGTCGCCTGTTCACGCCCATCACACCTCCTCGAAGCCGATCGGCCCGGCCGATTCCAGGGCAAGCTCGAAGGTCACCTCGCCATCATGGCTGCCAGAATATTCGAGTGCCGTGATCTGGAAGCTGCCGGAGACCCTGCCGAAGTCTGGTATGGCGAGTTGCCACTGGGCGATCTCTCCGGCGAAGAACCGGGCGCGGATCGCCGCGTCCGACTGCGCATCCTTGAAAATCCCGGATCCGCTGATCGATGCCCGCTGAACCCCGCTGCCGGCCAGCAGCTCGCGCCAACGTCCCACCGATTCCGCATCGGTGATGTCCACCGTCTCGCTGTTGAATGCCAGCCGCTTCGTCCGCAGCCCGGCCACGGTGACGAAACTTCCCTGCCCGCCCGCGTCCAGCTTGAGGAGCAGGTCCTTACCCTTCTGCGCGACCATTCACGGTCTCCATGCCATGTTGAAGAATGAAATCGTCCGATGCCGAGGTAGCCTGCTAAGGTGCTTCGACCACTGCCCGAAAGTGCAGCGTCCCCTGATAGGCGCTGAGGTCCTCGTCATAGCGTGCTTGTGCGGAATCGAGCCGTAGATTGACGAGATGGTGCCCCGAAAGGGCCAGATCACGGCCATGCAGGACGGTCCGCACCAGTTCCATCAACTCCAGCGCCTCCCGGCGCCCCTTGTGTTTCGACCAGACGTGCAGCGAAAAGAAATGCTCGCTGCCGCTCTCCGTCCCGGTACTCCAGTCGTAGGCGCTGGCGCGTCCGAAGGTGACGTACGGAAAGCCGAGCCCGGCCGGCGTGACGTCGTGGAACCGGGGGCCGCCGAGTGCCGCGACCAGAGCCGGCTCCTGCTTCAGCGCGGCGAACACGGCCTCCTGCAGGTCAAGCGTGGCGGCTGTCATGCCGGCCTCCTCCCTTGCGCGCTGCATCTTCCCGGCTTGGGTCCATCGCGTTCACGTTCCTATCCGCTGCCCCGCCCTCAACGGCGTCTGCGACCTGATGCACCTTCATACGCATGGCGCGCACCAGCCCGTCGAGCGTCAACCGCATGGTGACTTTCATCGCCCTTCCTCCCGCACGCGGCAGATCAGGTAGCGCCCGGTCTCGTCCGCGTCGTGCACATTGATGATCCGCAGCGCGCGCCCTTTCTTCAGGAAGCGCATGCCACTTCGGACGTCGCCGCGAAAACGCAGGATGACGCGATGGGTAACCCTCTCATGCGCCTGGCCGGCGCCGAAGGCGCTCTGTGCCGAGACGGGTTCAACCTGCGCGAAGACCGTCGCCACCTCTTCCCAGGTCTCGGTGTGGCCGCCGGCCCCATCCTCGTTCGTCACTGCCTCCTGCAGCACGAGCTCGCTGCGCAGTTGCCCCGGATCGATAAACAGCCTCCGCATCACAGCCTCGGCGCGCGATAGGCGGCGATCAGCCGCCGATAGGAGTCGGGAATGGAAACGGGCTGCGCGTCGGCACCGAAAGCGCCCCGGAACTCGTACCAATGCGCGACCAGGATCAGGAGCGCACGTTTCAGCAGATCCGGCACATCCGTCCCGGATTCTCCGAAACCGGCCGTGAAGTCGATCTCGATCCCGTTCAGCGTCGCGCCCGGCTCGGAAGGATTGGCAAGGAAAAGCCGCGCGGGCGACGACAGGGGATCGAATTCGTAATGCGCCGGCGAAAGGACGGACGCCCCGCCGTCACCATCGAAGATTGTGACGGACAGAACCTCGCGCAGCGGGGTGCGCCGGAGGAGAACACGTCCGTCCCGGGGCCAGCGGTCGAGTGCCAGCCGCCAGGACTGTTCGATCAGCGCCAGCCCGATCGAGCGCTCCACCTCTTCGCGCGCGGCCCGTATCAGGCCGGAGAGCAAGGTGTCCTCGCTGTCATGGTCAATGCGCAGATGCGCCTTGGCCTCCGCCGGCGAGATTGGCTCGACGGCGGGTTCGACCGTTCGAAACAGCGTCATGAATATCTCTCTTTGGGAAAAATCCGACAAGGACGGCCCCGGCGGGAGGAACCGGGGCCGTCGCGGCCCGACCGGCCAGCGACGACGAGGTATGCTTGTCGCCGATCTGCGGTCGGATCGGCAGCGCCGCGTTACGCGGCGACCTTCAGAAGCTTGATCGCCTCGAAGTTCTGGATGCCGCCGCCGACGCGCTTGGTGGTGTAGAAGAGAACGTAAGGCTTGGCGGAATAGGGATCGCGCAGCACCCGCACGCCGGTGCGGTCGACCACCAGATAGCCGCGTCCGAAATCGCCGAAGGCGATCGGCGTGGCATCGGCTGTGATATCCGGCATGTCTTCGGCTTCGACGACGGGGAACCCGGCCAGCATGGCGCGGCTGCCGGGTGTTGCCGGCGGCTGCCAGAGATAGTTGCCGTCCGCGTCCTTCAGCTTGCGCAAGGAGGCCTGGGTCTTGCGGTTCATCAGCCAGCTTGCGTTCTGCCGGTAGCCGGCCTTGAGCGCGTAGACCAGATCGATCAGAAGATCCGACGGCGCCGTCGCCGGCAGGTCGTCGGCAGCGCCCGTCGCCACATAGCCGACATTGCCCCAGTTCCACGAACCGTCCGCCACCTGCGGGTAATCGAGGAAGCCGCGCGGCTTGTTGGCACCGTCGCCATTGACGAAGGCGGCTCCTTCCTGCTCGGCGAAGGCCGTCTCGATCTCTCCGGCGATCCAGCTGTCGAGGTCGACCACGCTGTCCTCGAGCAGCGCCGCCGTAGCCGCCGGCATCGCGTAAAGTTCAGCCGTCGGAAAGGAAAGCTCGTCAAGGGTGCTGCTTGCCGTTTCCGGCCGTGCCGCCGTCTCGCCCACCCAGCCGGTCGCCGGCCCGGTGATAGCGAACGGCTTCTTCAGAACGGCCGTGGAAACCTGGCGCACCGAGGCGATCGAGCGGATGGGCGAAAGGGCGGCAAGCCGTTTGCCGATTGCGGCTTCCGTCTCTTCCGGCACGAGATAGCCGCCGTCCTGGCCGGAGCCGTAGGACATGGCCTTCTCCTCGAGCCCGCGAAGATGCCGCTCGTCGCCGGTACGGATGTAGCTCTCGAACGCCTCCTTGTGCTCGAGGCTCTCCAAGGCGCCTAAACCGCCCTCGCGCCCGCCGAGTGCCGGCCGGGCCTTCTTCAGCACCAGCCGGTCGAGCATGCGCTTTTGCTCGTCGATGGCCGCGGAAATGCGCTCGACCTTCTCCGCCGTCACCGGATCGCTCGCCGAGCGCCGCTCGACCTCGTTCAACCGCTCGTCATTGGCCTGCTTGAAGGCCTCGAAAGAGGTCATGAAATCCTCGAAGGCGCCGGTCACATCGGCACCTCCGGCAGATTTGACTTCCAGGGCGCTCTTGTTTGTCGTTTTCGTCATCGTGTCATCCTCATTGGAAAAGTCTGGCCGCCCGGCGGATGGTCGCCGCCAGGCGTTCCGGCGTTCCCGGCGCGGCGTCCCGCTCGCGCACGAGATGAGCGAAGCCGCGCGCAATCACCGTCTTGGCCTCGCCTCGCGTCAGCCCCGCATCCCGCGTCAGCCAACGCTCGAATTCCCGCGGGCTCGGCAGCCCCTTGACCCTGTCCACCCGCGCCTCCGGCAGCATGGGAAACGTCACGACGGATATCTCCCACAGATCAGCCGCCTTGATGCGGCGCACACCCGTGCGCGGCTCGTTCACCGCCCGCACGGTCCGAAAGCCGATGGAAAGTCCGTCCAGCGCTCCGTCGCGCATCAGCTCCAGCACCTCGCGCGCTCTGGCGACCCCGGTCGCCAGCTTGCCCCGTACGAACAGGCCACGCGCATCCTCGCGGATCTCTTGCCAGGCGCCGATCGGCTGGTTTGGATCATGTTGGAAAAGCATGCGGATGCCACCCGCCCCGCGCTTTGCAAGAGAGTCGGCAAAGGCACCCCGCTCCACCATGTCGCGTCCCAGGTCCACCCGGCCGAACAGGCTCGCATAGCCGGAAAACGTCCCGTCGCTTTCCACGGCCTCCACCTCGAGCCCGGCAAATTTGCGCTCCGTCGGCCCGGCGGCGATCTTCATCCTCATTCGCTGTCTTCCCTTGCTTGATCATCGTGGGCGCGCCCGGCACCGGACAGCAGCCGCATGACGAAACCGATCGCGCTCCAGGCGCACAGGCTCGCCGCTGCCGATCCCATCAGCACAAGCTCCCCCGGTGCCAGACGCTCGGCGATATCGAGCTCGGTGGCGATCTTCAGTCCCGCCGCGCTGCCGAAGACGACGCCGCAGACAACGCCCACCGCAAAGCGCAAAGCCGCCTCCCTGCGCCCCGACGGCAGCAGATAGGCGAGCGAAATCGCCGACCCGGCAACCGCGCCGAAGGTCTTGGCGGCCCAAAGCCCGGCCGCCTCGGAAAATCCGTTCATGTTGGGTGATCCTCGTCCCGGTGAGCTTTGCAGCCGCCATCCTGGCTGCCCCGAATTCACGGCGTGGTCGCCCCGCGTTCATGACCGCGAGAGTCTCACCTTTGCTTCGCAGGTCCGTAACCCACGGCTTCGCGCTTCTCGTCATCACTGAGAAAGGTGGCGTCGTTTACGCGCCGCCAGAACGCCTCGCGCTCCACCGAGAGCCCTTCCACCTGATCGAGGTCGACCCACAGCCGCACCGCGCCGCCGAAACGCGAGCCGAGAAAGGCGCCCAGCTCTTTGGCGACCCGCCCGACCAGCGGCAGGATGGTGAGGCGGTAGAAGGCGCGGTTCGCCTCCTGGTAATTCGCATAGGTGTTGTCGCCCGGAATGCCGAGCAGCATGGGCGGCACGCCGAGCGCCAGTGCGATATCGCGCGCCGCGCCGTTCCTGGCCTCCATGAAATCCATGTCCCGGGGCGAGAGGCTCATCGCCTTCCAGTCGAGCCCGCCCTCCAACAGCAGCGGCCGTCCTGCCCGCGCCGTACCGGCATAGCCCTGTTCAAGCTCGGCCTTCAGCCGGTCGAACTGTTCGTCCGTCAGGTTGCCGCCCTCCTTGGGCGCATAGACCAGGGCGCCCGAGGGTCGGGCGGAATTATCGAGCAGCGCCTTGTTCCAGCGCGCCGCAGCGTTGTGGACGTCGAGCGCCGTGAGCGCGGCCGAGAGCGGTGCGAAGCCGTAATGATCGTCGAGCGGGTGAAACAGCGTCAGATGCAGCCCCGCCCCGTCCTCTTCCAGCGAGACCCGCCGCTTAGCGCTGCCGGCGCGGTGCTCGAGCGCCACCGGCCAACCGGTACCGTCGGCGATCACTGTCACCCTGTCGGGCCGCAACAGGTGCATCTCGCGCGCGCCCGTCCCGGCTTCCACCAGTTCCACATAGGCGTTGCCGGAAAGAAGCAGATGCCCGTAAAGCGCCTCCATGAAGCTCGGCCCCGCCTGCCGTGTGTTGGGCCGCGCCAGCAGGTCGAGAAGCGGGTGCGCGTCCAGCTCCGCCTCGCCCTCATAGGCGAGCCACGGGACGGCGGCCGCGGCTTCGACGATCATGCGCAGCGCACGATGGGCCACCGGATTGCGAATGAAACCCTCACGCGCCAGCGCGCCGTAGTCGCGCCGCGACCATGCAGCCTCGCCCTGCAGATGCATTGCCACGAAGCCGTAACCGCCGGCCTCCTTCTTCTCATGCTTCTCATGGGACGCGGTTCTCCCTCCCGGGCGCTGTGCCCAGGGCCATCTCAAAGCCATATGCCGTTCCTGTCGGTTAAAGGAGATCGCGGACACGCGGCTCGCCCGCGCGTCCAAGCATCAGTTCCGTCACTGCCCAGACCAGCGCGTTCACCCGGTCGGGTGAGCGCCCGCCGGACAGCCCGTCGGTGCCGAAATCGCACATCTCGTCCTCCAGCGCGGGAAAGCGTTGCGCGTGGCGTACACGCCCCTGTGCGTAGAGCGCCGCCACCGGCTCGGCGCGCAGCCACTTGCCGCGGCTTGCCCGGACCGGCTTCACCGGCACGCCGGGATTCACCGTCGCGATCACGCTGCCCACCATGTCGCCACCCTGGTTCACCTCTGCGATGAGCGCATCGGCCTCAAAGCGGTGGAAGAGCGCCACCGCCCGGGCCGCCCACGCTTCCGGCCTGGCGGCGCGCATGGTTCCGTCGTGCAGAACCCATCCGATCCCGTTCTCGTCCAGCCCCGCGACCAC
>NZ_JBHSUM010000025.1:0-42941 GCF_042660605.1 Nitratireductor sp. GCM10026969 | reverse complement strand
TGCAGCCATGTCGTCACGCGCCACCTCCGCAAAGCCGATGTCTCTGCGTCCTCCGCGACAGGTGCTCACGGTCAATGGACGACGCAAGATCATGCCGCGTTCACTGCACTCAAGCCGCCCTTGCCTCGCGAAAAGAGACAAGGCGTTTGGCACTATCGTCCCACAGCACGAGTTTGACGCATCTCAGGCTCTGCAGAAGGGTAATGCGGCCTATGTCGCGCAGATCGGGATGGTCCCGCAGCACTTCCGGCAGACGATAAAACGGCACCTTGGCCGACAAGTGGTGCACATGGTGGATGCCGATATTCCCGGTGATCCAGCGCAGTGGAAAGGGAAGATCGTAATGCGAGCTGCCGTGCAGAGCGGCGTGCTGGAAGCTCCAGTCGTCGTCCTCGGACCAGTGCGTCTCCTCGAACTGATGCTGAACATAGAAAAGCCACACGCCCGCCGTCGCCGCCATGAGGGTGATCGGCACCTGCACCATGAGAAAGGGACCGACCCCCATCAGCCACATCAGGCTCGCGACCGGAAGGGCGATGCCGAGATTGGTGACGATCGTCGAGGTCCAGGGCTGCACGCCGGCGCGCATAAGGCCGAGGGGCAGCCGATACTGGCAGATGAACAGCCAGGCAGGGCCGAAACCGAACATTACCAAGGGATGGCGATAGAGCCGATAGCGCAGGCGGCCCCACCAGGGCAATGCATGATACTCCCCCACCGTGAGGGTATTGACGTCGCCGATTCCGCGCTTGTCGAGATTGCCTGCCGTCGCATGATGGACGGCATGGGTGCGACGCCAATAGTCATAGGGCGTGAGGGTGAAGACGCCGATGACCCGGCCCGTCCAGTCGTTGGCGGAGCGGTGGGCGAACAAGGCCCCGTGCCCGCAATCATGCTGCAGGATGAAAAGGCGGACCAGAAAGCCGGCTGCGGGGATCGTCAGCAGGAGGCCCCACCAGTGGCCGTACACGGCGGCGGCCGCCGACAAGGCCCACAACGCGACAAAAGGCAGGGCCGTGACGGCTATCTCGAGCGTGCTGCGGGCCGGGTGCGGCTGCTTGTACTGGGCGAGAACCGCAGTCCAGGAGCGCTCCTTCCTCTGAGCGGGGTCGTCAGCGGCGAAGTTACTTTTCACAAGCTATCCAACTTAACATTTGCGCCCAGCGGGACGCGTGGTGATGGTCACGTCGTTTCGGATACTCAGACTGCACGGCGGGAAGCAACTCCCTTCGCTTTCTTTGCAGCGCGAGCCTTGGTCGGCGCGGGTTTAGGTTGCCGCGCCTCCATTTCCAGACGCGCCTGCCTCAGTCTTTGGCTCTTGGCTTGTCGGCTGTCGGCTTCCGCCTTGATGAGCGCGCGCGCCGTACTGTCAGTCAGATCCGCTTTGCTCTGCGCCTTCGATGGCACGGGCCGAAACAGATTGTTTCTCGTGATGGTGTCTGTCATATCATTGCTCTCCTCACGGATTGGCCTGAAAGCAAAAAGGCCGGGCAGAAGCCCGACCTCCTCCTCGTCTCGACGATCCGTGCCAGTCCATCCGTGGTCACGTCTCGAAGACGAAGTTTACGCGGCCTGCAGGTTTTCCGCAGCACTCTTGCCCGAACGGTTGTCCTTGACAACATCGAAGCTCAGCTTCTGGCCTTCCACGATGGTGCGCATGCCAGCACGCTCGACGGCAGAGATGTGGACGAAAACGTCCGCAGCGCCATCATCGGGCTGGATGAAGCCGAAGCCTTTGGTAGCATTGAAGAACTTTACGGTTCCAACGGTCATGACGATTTCCTTTCAATCAGTCATTATGAATATGCTTGCCGCGCATGACGCGAGAAGCGGTCAAGGTCGAATTTGAGAGGGAAGATCGTCAGAGCGCTGTGGCGCATAACAAAGTTCATCAAACAAGATCGATCCGCCCCTACATAGGCATGTCCGGCGTCCAAAACAAGGCTGCGACCAAGAAACCTGGTTATCGGGACCGTCATCAGAAGAGCCTCGCCCCTGAACTATTGTTTCTGGCACTCCTGTTAATCGACTGCCAATAGGCCTATATGAAGGGACGTGGCCCCCTACACCCGGCCGCAGAAAGAACACTCATGAAATTCCGGCCCCTCCACGACCGCGTCGTCATTCGGCGCGCCGAAGGCAATAATACATCCAAGGGCGGGATCATTATTCCCGACAATGCGAAAGAAAAGCCGCAGGAAGGCGAAGTGGTCGCCGTCGGCCCGGGCGTTCGCGGCGAAGATGGCAAACTGACCCCGCTCGACGTGAAGACGGGCGACGCCGTTCTCTTCGGCAAATGGTCCGGCACCGAGATCAGCATAGACGGTCAGGATCTGCTGATCATGAAGGAAGCCGACGTTATGGGCATCGTCGAAAAGACGGTGCTTGCTGAGAAGGCCGCCTGACAGGCGATTTCTGCGGGCCCAGTTTCAAGAACGAACGAATCGAGAAAATCATGTCTTCCAAGGAAATCAAGTTTGGCATCGATGCGCGCGAGCGGATGCTGCGCGGCGTCGAGCTCCTGAACAACGCCGTCAAGGTGACGCTCGGCCCCAAAGGCCGCAATGTCATCATCGACAAGGCCTATGGCGCGCCGCGCATCACCAAGGACGGTGTCACCGTCGCCAAGGAAATCGAGCTTGAAGACAAGTTCGAGAACATGGGCGCACAGATGGTGCGCGAAGTGGCCTCGAAGACCAACGACCTTGCCGGTGACGGCACCACCACCGCGACCGTACTTGCCGCGTCCATCCTGCGCGAAGGCACCCGGCTTGTGGCGACCGGCATGAATCCAATGGACTTGAAGCGCGGCATCGACCTTGCGGTCCACGCCGTCGTCAAGGACATCGCCGCGCGCGCCAAGAAGGTCAAATCCTCCGGCGAGATCGCTCAGGTCGGCACGATCGCCGCCAATGGCGATGTCTCGATAGGCGAAATGATCGCCAAGGCGATGGAAAAAGTCGGCAATGAGGGCGTGATCACGGTCGAGGAGGCCCGGGCCGCCGATACCGAGCTCGACGTTGTCGAAGGCATGCAGTTCGACCGCGGCTATCTCTCTCCCTATTTCGTCACCAACGCCGAGAAGATGCGGGCGGAGCTCGAGGATCCCTACATCCTCATCCACGAGAAGAGACTCGGCAATCTGCAGGCGATGCTGCCGATCCTCGAAGCTGTCGTCCAGACGGGCAAGCCGCTCCTGATCATCTCCGAGGACGTGGAGGGTGAAGCGCTCGCCACGCTCGTCGTCAACAAGCTGCGCGGCGGCCTGAAGGTCGCTGCCGTCAAGGCGCCAGGCTTCGGGGATCGCCGCAAGGCCATGCTGGAGGACATCGCGGTGCTGACGGCCGGTCAACTGGTTTCCGAGGATCTCGGCATCAAGCTCGAGAACGTCACGCTCGATATGCTCGGCCGCGCCAAGCGGGTTCTGATCGAGAAGGATACGACCACCGTCGTCGACGGTGCCGGCGAAAAGGCGGATATTTCGGCCCGTATCCAGCAGATCAAGGCGCAGATCGAGGAAACCACCTCGGACTACGACAAGGAGAAGCTGCAGGAACGGCTGGCCAAGCTGGCGGGCGGCGTTGCGGTTATTCGCGTCGGCGGCGCGACCGAGACCGAGGTCAAGGAAAAGAAAGACCGCATCGACGATGCGCTGAATGCCACCCGTGCGGCGGTCGAGGAAGGCATCGTGCCTGGCGACGGCGTGGCGCTTTTGCGCGCCAAGGCGGCGCTAACCGGCCTTAAAGGAACGAACGCGGACATGTCCGCTGGCATCTCGATCGTTCTGAGAGCCCTTGAAGCCCCGGTCCGGCAAATCGCCGACAATTCCGGTGTCGAAGGCTCGATCGTCGTCGGCCGGCTGATGGACGCGAAGGACCCGAATACGGGGTTCAACGCACAAACCGAACTTTATGTCGACATGATCGAAGCCGGCATCGTCGATCCCGCCAAGGTGGTTCGCACGGCCCTGCAGGATGCCGGATCCATCGCAGCGCTTCTTGTCACGACGGAGGCGATGGTCGCCGAGATCCCGCAGAAGGGCGCACCTGCCATGGCGGGCGCCAACGGCATGGGCGGGATGGGCTACTGAGCAGCGCCTGAAAAGCCTGTCGGAGACGACCGCGCATAGCCGGAGCAACATCCAGGAAGGATTAATTCCATGGGAACGCAGAACAACAGCACATCCATCGCCCAACGCTGGAACAACTATCAGCCGTCGAAATCGACACTCGTGTGGGCATGCGCCGTCACGGCCGTAGCCACCATGGTCGTCGGATTCAGTTGGGGCGGCTGGGTCACGGGCGGCACGTCGCGCACGCTGGCATCGACGGCGGGAGACGTCGCACGCGGAGAACTGGCCGCGCTCATATGCGTGGACAGGTTCAACGCGGCCCCCGATTCAAGGGCCCGCCTCGTCGAGCTCAAGGCACTTAACAGCACCTACAGGCAGCGACAATTCATCGAGGCCGGCGGCTGGGCGACGATGCCCGGCAACACGTCCGCCACCCGCCGTGCGGCTGAAGGCTGCGCGGTCGCGCTGGCGGCCTGAGTGTGGCTTCTCACATCAAAGTGAGGACCGAAGGTGGAGGGCGCCACTCGGCTCTCAGGTCCAGCGGGCCAGCAACAGCATTTTGCGCAGCAGTCGAGTCCGGCCATCTTGCCCGATGGACCGTGACGCGTGCGAGATCAGCGTCTGCGTGAATGAAGGCGGCGCTGTCGCCGCTCGCCCTTTGCAGAAACGGCAGGGCGGCGAACAGCAGTTTCTCTCCTCCCAATGCCAATGAGGTATCAATCATGACACTCACATTCCCCAATAGAAGCCGCAGCTATGACGAGACCAGAGAGCGTGTCCGTTTCATCGGCCATGATGGCATGTTCGAGGTGCGGTTCTCCGTCGAGACCAACGCGCTCTCCACCGCAGCCGACGACGAAGCGCATTATCTGGCCGCCTTCGATGCAGCGCGCACCACGATCCACGATGTCGCTCGGGAAATCTACAGGAACGCCCGCAAGACCGAATATGTGCTGACGGCGGCGGACTTTCGTTAAGCCGGGACTCCCCTGGCTCACCCCGGATGGGAGTTAAAGATTGGATTCTGCTATGACCGTTCGCACCACGCATACAGAGATCACGTTCAAGCGACCATTCATGCTGAGCGCCTTTGACGCTCGGCAGCCGGCAGGAACCTATCGCCTGTTGGTCGACGAGGAAGAAATCTTCGGTCTTTCCTTTCTCGCCTACCGGCGCACAGCCACGGCGCTGCAAACTCCGGCGATTTCCGTGACAAGCAGCCGACATCAGACGGTGGAGGTCGACCCGGAGGAACTGGCGGCGGCATTGGACGCGGATGCGCTCGCAAGCCGGACTGTCGGGGAGTAGCCGTTCGTGCAGCACCTTGGTGGAATCCACGGTACCGGCCTCCTGAAGTGCGGAGACAAGACACTTGGCCGCGCGGACTATGATTTTGACGGCTTCCTGCGGAAGCCGGGCGAAGTGATCGGCAGCGGCGAAATCCGGATGCTTCCCGACACGCTGCGGCAGGTATTCGGCCGCGAGGATCTGCAGTTCCTGACCGATAAGGGGCGGCTGCTGACTCTCCGCTTCTCCGATAAGCACCTGCCTGAGGCCAGCGACGCCGCTCACGTGGACGTTGCCGGCGACCTGCCGCCGCAGACGGAGTGGCGGCACTGACGGTCGGACTCAGTTGCCGCGATTATCGATCGCGCCAGGACTCTGCCTCTGTCTGAATAAGGGCCGGGGTTTCAACAAATCAGCTTGTTCAGCGCGAGTAGCGCGCAGGCTGGAAAGGCCCTTCTTGAAATCGATCCTTAATTTTCTGGGGCTTCGCTCCTCATCATCGCCATGGAACGATGTGGCGCCGGTGAGGGAGGAGCTTTTCAGCGTGGAGCGGCTCGAGCAGCACGCGGAAAGCCTCGCTGTCGCGCAACCGGTGAGCAACCGGCCTCCAGCCGTCCTACCCCTGCACACGAGGCTGAACGACAATGCCGCCGTTTTGCTCGCCGCCTATCGGGCGAGTGCCGCGGAATTGGAGAGCGGCCGGGGTGTGGTCCCTGCCGCTGAATGGCTTCTGGACAATTATCATCTGGTCGAAGAGCAGATTCGCGAGATCAGGAACGACCTTCCTCCCGGCTATTATCGCCAGTTGCCAAAGCTGAGCGAAGGACCACTTGCGGGCTATCCGAGGGTTCTCGGGCTCGCCTGGGCCTTTGTCGCACATACCGACAGCCTTTTCGATCGAGAGAGGCTGCGGCGGTTTCTGGTGGCCTATCAGCGGGTTCAGCCCCTGACGATCGGCGAGCTGTGGGCAGTAGCGATCACCCTGCGCATTGTCCTCATCGAGAACCTGCGCCGGCTGGCAGATCAGATGACCGTGGGCCGCGCGGCGCGCGCGGATGCGGCGGCGCTTGCCGGGCGGCTTCTTGCATCGAACTGCGGCAAGACCGCGCTCGAGACGGATATCGCCTCGCGCTCACCGGAGCCGTTGTCTGAACTCTTTGCTGCGCAACTGGCCAAACAGTTGCGGAATCAGGATCCCGAAACAACGCCGGCGCTCGGTTGGCTGGAGGAGCGCCTTGTTCTCCAGGGCGTGTCGGTCGACGCCGTGGTGCAGCACGCCCAGCAAAGGCAGGGCGCCTCCAATGTCACCGTGCGCAACATCATCACCAGCATCCGGCTGATTTCCGACATCGACTGGGCGGAGCTTTTCGAGAGCGTGAGCCTGGTCGACGAGCGGCTGCGGGCGGGAAGCGCCTTTGCCGACATGGATTTTCCGACCCGCGACCTTTACAGGAACGCGATCGAGCAACTGGCCCGCGGCTCCTCGCTCTCTGAGCTCGAGGTTTCGGACATTGCGCTTGACGCCGCGCGCCAAGCAGATGCCGAAGCGGACGGTACACCAGGCGCGGAGCGTGCCGGCGACCCGGGCTATCACCTGATTGCGCAAGGCCGCGCGGCACTTGAGTGCGCGATCCGGTTCCGGCCACCGCCGCGGCTGCGGATCAGCCGCTTCAACACGCGACTTGGCATTGGCGGCTATATCGGGTTGATCCTGCTTGTCACGGCGATGGTGCTGACCGTCGCCCTGTGGGCGCTTTCGCGCTCCGATCTCGACACCATCTGGCTCGTACTGTTCGCCTTGATCGGATTTCTCCCCGCGACCGAGGTTGCGACCTCCCTCGTCAACCGTGCGATGACCTGGAGTTTCGGCGCGACGATCCTGCCCGGTCTCTCACTCAAGCAGGGCGTTCCGGAATCCATGCGGACGCTCGTCGCCGTGCCGACGCTTCTTACCAGTGAAGTGGACCTTCTGGAGCAAGTGGAGCGCCTCGAGGTTCACCACCTTTCCGGCGTCGGCGGTGACCTCGTCTTCGCCCTCCTTACGGACGGGCTCGATGCGGATCAGGAAGTCATGGAGGGAGATGCCCGACTGCTCGATAGCGCCGCCGAGGCGATCGCTCGATTGAACCGGCGTCACGAACCCGCCCCAAGCGGAAACCGCTTCCTCCTCCTGCATCGGCGCCGCATCTTCAACGCGGGCGAAGGCAAGTGGATGGGCTGGGAACGCAAGCGCGGAAAGCTGCACGAACTCAACCGGCTCCTGCGCGGCGCCGATGACACCACCTTCATGCCCATAGGCGGACGGCCGCCGCAGGTGCCGGCCGATGTGCGCTACGTCATCACGCTGGACGCCGACACGCGGCTGCCGCGCGATGCGGCGCACCGCCTGATCGGCAAGATGGCGCATCCGCTCAATCGGCCGCGCTTCAGCGAAGCCGAGCAGCGTGTCGTCGACGGCTACGGCGTTCTCCAGCCGCGTGTCACCCCCTCGCTTCCGGTCGGCCGCGAAGGATCCTTCTATCAGCGCGTTTTCTCGGCCCCCGGCGGCATCGACCCCTACGCGGCTGCCGCATCGGACGTGTATCAGGATCTCTTCGGCGAAGGCACCTATACCGGCAAGGGCATATACGATGTCGACGCCTTCGAGGCGTCCCTTGCCGGCCGCGTGCCGGAGAACACCATGCTCAGCCACGACCTCTTCGAGGGCGTGTTCGCCCGCGCCGGTCTCGCTTCCGATGTCGAGGTGATCGAGGAATTTCCGTCCCGATACGACGTTGCCGCCAAACGCCAGCATCGCTGGACTCGTGGCGACTGGCAACTTCTTCCCTGGGTAACGGGACTGCGCAGCGGACATCTTGGGCTTCCCTCCGTCGGCCGTGGGAAGATGCTGGACAATCTGAGGCGGTCACTGCTGGCGCCGTTCACGCTCCTGGCTCTGGGGCTCACATGGCTGATGCCGCTGCCAGCCGCGGTGACGGGAACTTTGCTTCTCCTTGTTGCCGTCGCGATCCCTGCGTTCCTGCCGATTTTATTCACACTCGTGCCGCACCGGGCCGGCATTCGCTTGCGCAGTCATGTTGCAACGCTCGCCGCTGACGTGCGGCTCGCAGCCGTTCAGAGCGTCCTTTCCATCGTTTTCCTGCCCGACCAGGCGTGGCGAATGGTCGATGCCATCATCAGGACGCTGGTGCGCCTCTTCGGGTCCCGCCGCCATCTGCTGGAATGGACGACAGCCGCGCAATCCAAGGGAAGCCCGCGCCTGAACTTCGCCGGTTTCTATCGCCGCATGGCATTCGGCACGCTGCTCGGGCTTGTCTTGGCCGTGGCCGCCATCGGCCTGGCGCCGTCGTCCTGGCCCCTGGTCCTGCCTTTCGCGCTGTTGTGGCTGACCGCGCCGGCGCTCGCCTTGTGGGCGAGCCGGTCGCCGAAGGCCGGACCGCGCCTTGCGATTTCCGATCCGGATGCGACCGAACTGCGTCTCATCGCGCGCCGCACCTGGCGCTTCTTCGAAACCTTCGTGACGCCCGAGGACAACATGCTGCCCCCGGACAATTTCCAGGAGGATCCGAAGCCCGCCCTGGCGCACAGGACGTCGCCCACCAATATCGGGCTCTATCTCGTCTCCGCGGTTGCCGCCCGCGACTTCGGCTGGGCGGGTACGGTCGAGACCGTGGAGCGGCTGGAGGCTGCGTTGCAGACCATGCGCAAGCTCGCGCGGCACGAAGGCCACTTCTTCAACTGGTATGCGACCCAGGACCTGCGTGTCCTCGAACCCGCCTACATTTCGTCGGTCGACAGCGGCAACCTCGCCGGACATCTGATCGTACTCGCCAACGCATGCGAGGCATGGGTGAACGAGAGCGTCGCGCCGAATGCCCGGCTCGGGATGACGGACAGTATCCAACTTGCACGTCAAGCGCTCGATGCCTTCTCCGGGGACCACCGCATAGCTCAACTCTCCCTGATGTTTGATGACATCGAAACTCAGTTGAATGGCCCGCAGACGCTCGAGGTGCTATCACCCGTCCTGACGCGCTTGGCGGACAAGGCCGCCGCCACGGCGCGCGATATGCTTCCCACGGAGATCGACGACAGCGCCCCGGATCTCGTCTTCTGGATCGATTCCTTCAAGAAGACCGTGGCCGAGCACGCGCGGGATCGATCCGCTGACCACGTTTTGAAAGACCGACTGCAGGCGCTTGCCGCGGATGCGCGCGAGATGGCGATGGCGATGGACTTCGCCTTTCTTCTTGATCCCGAACGCAAACTGTTGTCGATCGGCTATTCCCTCGCCGACGACAGTCTCGACCCAAGCTGCTACGATCTGCTCGCTTCGGAAGCCCGGCTCGCGAGCCTCTTCGCCATCGCCAAGGGCGACGTCGAAACACGACACTGGTTTCGCTTGGGACGGGCGGCAACACCGCTCGCAAACGCGTCGGCGCTGATCTCCTGGTCAGGTTCCATGTTCGAATATCTGATGCCGTCGCTCGTCATGCGCGCGCCTGCCGGCAGCCTGCTCGAACAGACCAACCGGCTGGTGGTGGAGCGCCAGCAGGCCTACGCGCGGTCGCTCGACATTCCATGGGGGATCTCCGAGTCCGCCTACAACGCACGCGACATGGAGCTGACCTATCAATACTCCAATTTCGGCGTTCCGGGTCTCGGCCTGAAGCGCGGCCTCTCCGAAAACATTGTAATCGCGCCATACGCCACCGGGCTCGCGGTGATGATAGACCCGCACGGCGCTCGCGATAACTTCGCCCGCCTCGCGCGGTTGGGTGCCAGTGGCCGCTACGGCTTTTTCGAAGCGCTCGATTTCACCCGCTCGCGGCTTCCCGAAAAGACGATGGTGGCGGTCGTCCGCACATCCATGGCCCATCACCAGGGCATGACGATCCTCGCCATCGCCAATACGCTGCACGATGGCGAGATGCGTGCCCGTTTCCATCGTGAGCCGATGATCCAGGCGTGCGAACTCCTGTTGCAGGAACGTATGCCCCGCAACATTGTGACCGGCCATCCGAAGGCCGAGGAGGTGAAGGTCTCCCCAGCCACGGCGGATGCCGAATTCCCGACCTCGCGCCGCGTTACCGCCACCATGGCCGGTCCGCCGGTCACTCACATGCTGTCGAACGGTCGCTACGCGGTGATGTTGACAGCCGCCGGCGCAGGCTACAGCGGCTGGCGCAACATCGCCGTCACGCGCTGGCAAGAGGATGCGACCCGCGACGACTGGGGCTCTTTCATTTTCCTGCGCGATGTCCAAAGCGGGGATATCTGGTCCGCCGGGGCTCAGCCCCTCGGTGCCGAGGGGGAGAATCGCGAGGTGGTGTTCGATGAGGATCGCGCCCAGTTCACCTGCCGCCACGGCAACCTGACGACCCGGATGGATGTTCTGGTCTCCGGCGAGGACGACTGCGAGGTCCGGCGCATATGCTTGAGCAATGGCGGGCGGCGGCCGCGCGAGATCGAAATCACGTCTTATGCAGAGATCGTCCTGGCGCCACCCGCCGCCGACCGGGCACACCCCGCCTTCTCCAAGATGTTCGTGCAGACCGAGCATGCCGCCGAATTCGGCGCGCTGATTGCAACGCGCCGTCGGCGCTCGCACGCCGAACCGCACGTTTGGGCTGCCCATCTCGCCGTGGTCGAGGGGGAGATAGTCGCCGATCCACAATACGAGACCGACCGTGCCCGCTTCATCGGGCGCGGCCGCACAATACGCACGGCAGCGGCGGTGGCGGAAGCGGGGCCACTCTCGAACACGGTGGGTACGATCCTCGATCCCATATTCTCGCTGCGGCAGCGCGTGAAGATCGCACCTGGCAAGGTTGCGCGCATCGCATACTGGACCGTCGTCGCATCGTCGCGCGCAGAGCTCATGGACCTCATCGACAAACACCACGATCGCAGCGCGTTCGAACGTGCCAGAACATTGGCGTGGACCCAGGGGCAGGTCCAGCTCCGCCATCTCGATGTCGATGCCGCGGAGGCCGCGGATTTTCAGCGCCTGGCCGCACCCATCCTCTACGCCGATCCACGCTACCGGGCGCCCTCCGATGAGATCGTCCACGGTGCCGGTTCGCAATCCGACCTCTGGCATCTCGGCATTTCCGGTGATCTGCCGATCGTGTTGCTGACCATTGACGATCCCCAGGACATGCCTCAGGTTCGGCAGTTGCTGCGCGCCCATGAGTACTGGCGGATGAAGAGCCTCGCCGTCGACCTGGTAATCGTCAACGAGCGAGCATCCTCCTATACACAGGACCTGCAGGTCGGCATCGAAACGGCTGTGCGCAGCAGCCAGTCGCGACCGCGCTTTGGCGCGGAACTCGCGCAGGGCTCCGTCTACGCACTTCGCGCGGATCTGATGAGCGCCAAGGCGCGCGACCGGCTCCATTCGATCGCCCGTGTCACATGTTCGGCACGTCGCGGACCGATAGCCGAGCAACTCGATCGTCTGCTAACCCCATCTGTCGATCGCCCCTCAGCCTCCCTCCCACAAAGGGCTGTGCGGCAGCTCTCCGCGCCGCACGCGCCGCCGCTCGAATTCTTCAACGGGCTCGGCGGCTTCGACAAGAACGGACGGGAATATGTGACGATCCTCGAGGGCGGCGCCGTCACGCCCGCGCCGTGGATCAATGTGATCGCCAACCCAGATTTCGGCTTTCAGGTCTCGGCGGAAGGAAGCGGCTACACCTGGGCGGAAAACAGCCGCGAGAACCAGCTTACACCATGGTCGAACGATCCCGTGGTCGATCCGAGCGGCGAGATGATCTACATCCGCGACGAAGAGACCCTGGATCTATGGAGCCCGACCGCGCAGCCGATCCGCGATAGCGGCACCTATGTTTCGCGCCACGGTTTCGGCTACAGCCGTTTCGAGCACGAGGCAAACGGCATCGCTCTCGATCTCTTGCAATACGTTCCTCTGTCCGATCCGATCAAGATCTCGCGCCTGACCCTTCGAAATCTTTCCGGCCGTCCCCGCCGCCTGTCGGTCACGAGCTATGCGGAGTTGGTGCTCGGCACCTCGCGCAGCGCCACGGCGCCCTTCCTGGTGACTGAGATCGACGAGACCACCGGCGCGATGCTGGCGCGCAATCCCTGGAGCATCAATTCCTCCGGTGGGATTGCCTTTGCCGATCTTGGCGGGCGGCAGACCGCATGGACGGCCGACCGAGCCGAGTTCCTTGGCCGCTACGGCAACCCGTCGGCACCTCGTGCGCTCACCGGTCATATGCCGCTGTCGGGGATCACCGGCGCCGGCCTCGATCCTTGCGCGGCCCTGCAGCAGACAATCGAGATCGGCGCGGACGAGACGGTCGAAATCGTCTCGTTTTTGGGGCAGTGCGGCTCGCAGGAGGAGGTCCGGGCGCTGATTGCGCGCTATCGTACCACCGATCTCGATGCCGTTCTCCAGGAGGTGACGGATCACTGGACCGGCCTTCTGCAGGCGGTCCAGGTCAAGACGCCGGACCGCGCGACGGACATCATGCTCAATGGCTGGCTCCTGTACCAGACGCTCGCCTGCCGCATCTGGGCGCGCTCGGCTTTCTATCAGGCGAGTGGCGCCTACGGTTTCCGCGACCAGCTTCAGGACGGAATGGCCCTGACGCTGACAAAACCCGAAGAGACGCGGCGCCATCTCCTGCGCGCGGCCGCCCGGCAGTTCGTCGAAGGCGATGTCCAGCATTGGTGGCTGCCTCGGTCGGGGCAAGGCGTCCGCACGCGGATTTCGGACGACCGGGTCTGGCTCGCATTCGCGGCGGCGACCTACGTGAATGCGACGGGTGATGCGGCGATCTTGGACGAGATCATCCCGTTTCTCGAGGGTCCGCCGCTTGACGCCGGCGAGCACGACGCCTTCTTCCATCCCACGGAAGCGGCCGAATCCGCCTCGCTGTTCGAACACTGCGCTCGTGGTCTCGACCAGTGCCTGGAGCTCACCGGCGAGCTCGGCCTGCCGCTCATGGGCACGGGCGACTGGAACGACGGCATGAACCGCGTCGGCGAGGGCGGCAAGGGCGAGAGCGTCTGGCTCGGCTGGCTGCTGCTGCGGGCGATCGAGCTGTTCGCGCCTCTAGCGGAAGGGCGTGATCCAAGCCGCGCCGAACGCTGGCGGGCTCATGCGGCCTCCGTGCGCGAGGCGCTTGAGAGGCATGCATGGGACGGTGAATGGTATCGACGCGCGACCTTCGACGACGGAACCTGGCTTGGCTCGAAGGAGAGCGAGGAGTGCCGGATCGACTCCATAGCCCAGTCCTGGGCCGTCCTGTCGGGCGCCGCGGACCCGGCGCGGGCGGCAACGGCGATGGCATCACTGGAGAAGCATCTCATCCGCCGTGAAGACGGCATGGCGCTTCTGTTCACGCCGCCCTTCGACAACACGCCGCACGACCCCGGCTACATCAAGGGCTATCCGCCGGGCCTGCGCGAGAATGGCGGGCAATACAGCCATGCGGCCATGTGGGTGATCCTGGCCCTTGCGAAATCGGGTGCAGGCGACAAGGCACACGATTTGTTTTCGCTGCTCAACCCGATCAACCATGCGCTCACGCCCGAGGAGATCGAACGCTACAAGGTCGAACCCTATGTCGTTGCCGCGGACGTCTATTCCGTCGCACCAAATGTCGGTCGGGGCGGATGGACCTGGTACACCGGCTCCGCCGCCTGGATGTACCGCTCCGGCATCGAGGGCGTTCTGGGTATCCGGCGCGAGGGTGAATTCCTCATCGTCGACCCGTGTATCCCGGCGGCTTGGCCGGGTTTCGAAGCCACTCTACGACTGGGTTCAACCCGCTACGACATCCGCGTGGACAACGCGACGCGCCGCGGTTCGGATGCCTGGTCCGCAGTGATGGACGACGAACCTTTGCAGTGTGCAGGACCGAGCGTGCGCGTGCCGGTAGACGGACGCAAACACAGCCTGTTTCTAAAGTGATTTCATGAACTCAAGGCTGTCATAGCCCGACGATGTCGCGATAGTACCCGGTTTCATTCCGCACGGCCCTGCGCCAGCGAGAGATCGAGACCGGAAAGACGCGGGGCTTTCGCTAGAACGGTGAAGCGCCGAGGACGACAGCGAAATCCATTCCACTGTCAAAGGTAGTGCTTCTGCACCGATGCACCCAGCGTGTATTTCGGGTCGACCATGTTGCCGAGACGCACGCGGCCGGTTTGGGTGAGAAACATATACGCGTCGATCTCCTCGAATCCGTAGTCGGACGCCATCCACCGAACCAGTTCCCGATAGGCGATGCGCGCCGCGTCCTCCATGGGTTTGGCCGAGCCGATCGTCATGATGAAGTCTTCCGTCTCCAACCGCGGCCACTTGAGCGTCCAGCCCTTGATGAGATCGATCTGTATCGTCGTCACGGTCGGGTGCTCGACGGCCACACCGCACAGTTCGCCGTCGCCCTGGGCGGCATGGCAGTCTCCGAGATATAAAAGCGCGCCGGCTGTGTTGACGGGCAGGTAGATCACCGCGCCGACGCGCACGTCCGGCAGGTCCATGTTGCCGCCGTAATAGTCCGGCTGCAGCGACGTGATCGCCTCGATTTCCGGTGACGTGCCGATCGTGCCGATGAAAGGCTGGTAGGGGATGGTGAGCCGGCTGTTCCATTTCACCCCAGTGTCGGGGTCAACGTGGAGTTTGCGCACTCGCTCCGGCAGCGGCGGGTTCAGGAGCGCGGTGTCCCCGGTGGAAACCAGCCCGCCGAAATCGGGCATGATGACGGTGGTGCCGGCGGGCTGGGGGCCGCGCGGCACCATCGACTTGATGTAGACGGCGAGACAGTCGCCCTTTTCCGCTCCGTTGACGTAAATCGGTCCGTTCTGCGGGTTGAGGTAGGGAAAGTTCAGAATCTCGCTCGGCTTGTCCGTCTCGTGCTTTATGCGGCCCTCGAAAGCGTCGTGGGTTTCCACGGTGACGACGGCACCGGGATCGACCTCGATCACCGGATCGACATAGGGACCGTAGACATAGTGGTAAGTCCCCTGCTCGGCTTCGGTGATGGTGTGCTCTGAAAGCGCCTTGCCGGCGGCTTCGCCGCGCGTTGCCAGGATTGAGGTTTCCAGCCAGGACATGTGGTTCTCCCTTTGGTTATGAAGTGTCCGCCGCCACGGGTGTCAGACCGACAAGTACTGGCGGACGCGCTCCCGGTCGTCGAGCTCGCGGGCCGTGATCTCGGCGACGATCCGGCCCTTGTCCATGACATAGCAGCGCTCGGCCATCGCCTGGATCATGTCCAGATTCTGCTCGACCAGGACGACTGTGACGCCGCTTGCCCGGTTCAGGGCAACCATCGAGCGGGCAATCTCCTGAACGATAGAGGGCTGGATGCCTTCCGAGGGCTCGTCGAGCAGAATGATCTTAGGGCCACCGACCAGCACCCGGCCGATGGCGAGCTGCTGCTGCTGCCCGCCCGACAGGGTCCCCGCGCGCTGCCGCCGTCGTTCCCTGAGGATGGGAAAGGTTGCAAAGACGGCGTCATATGCTTCGTCGACATCGGCTTTGACGTGGCGCTCGCCGCGGATCATTTCGCCGACCTTCAGGTTCTCGACCACGTCCATGCGCGGAAAGACATCCCTGCCCTGCGGCACATAGCCGAGCCCGAGACGGGCGCGCCGGTGCGCCGGCAGCGCGCGAACGCTCTTACTTGCGAAAACGACGTCGCCTTCCATCGTCGGCAGCAGGCCGGTGATGGTCTTCATCAGTGTCGACTTGCCGACGCCGTTGCGGCCGATCACGGCGACGATCTCGCCTTCGCGGACCTCCATATCGACGCCCTGCAGTACCGGTTTCCCGCCGTAGCCCGACCAGAGGCGGACGGTGTTCAGGAGCACCTCACGAGGCATGGGCATGTCCTTGTCCAAGATAGATCGCGGTGACGCGTTCGTCGCTGACGATCTCGTCCATCGAGCCCTGCGCGAAAACACGGCCCTGGTGGAGAACGGTGACTTGATCCGCCACCTGCCGCACGAAGGTCATATCGTGCTCCACGGCCAGCACCGTCGTTCCCTGCCGATTAAGCCGGCAGATCATGTCGCCGGTCGCGCGGGTTTCGTCCTCGGACATGCCGGCGGTTGGCTCGTCGAGCAGCAGCAGCCGCGGCTTGAGGCTGACCGCCATACCGATTTCCAGCCACTGCTTCTGACCGTGGCTGAGGTCGCCGGCGGGCTGCGAGCGCGCTTGTTCGAGCTTCAGGAAGGCCAGGAGGCGGTCGATTTCGCCGTCAAGCGACTCCCGTCCGTGGTGATGTTGCAACGCGATCTCCAGGTTCTGGCGCACCGACAACGTCTTGAAGATGCCGGGGACCTGAAACTTGACGCTGATGCCACGATGGATGCGCTGGAAAGGCTTCAGCCCTGTAATGTCCTCGCCCGCAAAGTGAATGGAGCCGCTCGATGGCGCGTGCTCGCCGAGCATGAGCCGGAACAGCGTACTCTTGCCGGCACCGTTGGGGCCGATCAGGCAGTGAACCTCGCCTTCCGCGACGGCGAAGTCTACATCCGCGGTCACGTGCAGGCCGCCGAAATGCTTGTTGAGTGCGCGTGTTTCCAGCAACGGCATCAGCCCGCCCCCTTTCGAAAAAGACGCCCCAGATGGCGGGCGAGCGTGACGATGAAGCCATCCGGCGCCAGAAGAACGGTAACGACCAGAAGCAGCCCCATCACCACGAGCGCGTACTGGCTGCCGTAGATCGTGAGCCACTGAAAGCCGGCGATCACCGCGAGCGTGCCGATCAACGTGGCCGTCAGGTCGGAGCGGCCGCCGACGGAGACCCAGATCACGGGCAAGGCAGCCGACGTAATCGACATGGAAGATGGCGTGATGTACTGCCCCCAGCTCGTGTAGAGACCGCCGGAAAGTCCGGCCAGGCACGAACCGATGACGAACGCCCCGAGCTGGTATTTGCGCACGTCGTAGCCCAGCATCTCGGCCCGCTCGGGGTTCTCGCGAATGGCCACGAGCACGTTTCCGAAGCGGGAGTTCACGAGTATGCGGAGCCCCAGATAGACGAGCACCAGGAGCGCGAGCACGAGGCAGTAGAGAAGCCGGTCGGGAAACAGGATGATATCGCCACCCGGCCAGGGGAGGGTCAATGGCGGCATTCCGCCCATCCCGTTGTAGCCGTTCAGACGTGCCGTGCCGACGGTCCATTCCGGCCCGGCCGTCTGCGCCATGAAACGCTCCAGGACCAGCGTCACGGACAGGGTAACGATCCCGAGAAAGACACCGCTGATCCGGCCGAAAAACAGGAAATAGCCGAGCGCGGCCGCAACCAGCCCCGCAATTCCGACACTCAGGAAGAGGGCGGCGAAGGTGAACCCGTATGCGTCGCCGACGTTGATGGTGAGGATGCCGTAGCCGTACCCGGCAATGCCGAAGAAAGCGGTCTGACCAAACGAAAGCGCGCCGCCGTACCCCCAGATCAGGCTGAGGCCCAGCGCCATGAAGGTCCAGTTGAGAAAGTAGACGGTGTTGCCGACCGTGTAACCGTCGGTGAAGAACGGATAGGCGAAGGCAAGGACGACCACACCAGCGAACCCGCTCCAGAAAACCGGTCCACTGCCCAGTGTCTGGGGTCCTTCGAGCAGGCGCAGCACCCTTGGGGCCGAGATTGCCGTATCAGGCAAGGTGGAAACGTTCTTCATGGGTCAGGCACGCTCGCGAAGAAAGAAACCGGAAAAGCCCTTGGGCAGGATCCGGATGACGATAATGACGGCGACGAGAAGTCCGATCTGGCCGAAGAGCTGGCCTTGCCAGGACGTCAGGAGTGCCTTCACGAGGCCCAGCACCACCGCCGCCGGCGCCGTACCCAGGAAAACGTCCGCGCCGCCGACGACGACGGTCACGAATGCTTCCATCAGGAAGGTCGAACCCATGGTGGGCACGAGAGTCATGGTCGGCGCGTAGAGCCCGCCGGCAAGCCCGGCAAGTGCAGTGCCGAGGCCGAAGGTGATGCCGTAGACGCGGCCGGTGTTCACGCCGAGTGCCTCGGCCATGTGGGGAACCTGGATGGTGGCCCTGGCGATAATCCCGAAACGAGTGGCATTGAAGACCAGGTAGAGACCGACCAGGACGGCGATGGCGGCGGCAATCAGGACCAGCCTGTAGACCGAGTAGGAATATCCCCCGACATCGATGCTGCCGAACGGGGTACCGATGCCCGCCATGGTCGAGCCGAGCAGGATGAGCGTTCCCTGCGTGGCGATGAGGCTGACGCCCCAGGTCGCAACGATGGTGTCCAGGGGTCGGCGATAGAGGGGGCGAACCACAATGCGCTCGACGAGCATTCCCACGAGCCCGGAAACGACCGCGCCGGAGACGACCGCCACAGGCAGTGGAATGCCGACACGCGCCGCCGCCACCGTCACATAGGCGCCGCACATGATGAACTCGCCATGGGCAAGATTGATCACACCCATCATGCCGAAGATGATGGCGAGGCCGCAGGCGGCAAGCACCAGGAAGGCGAACGCGTCGCCGAACTGGTAGAGCAGAGCGAAAGCTGCGCTGAAAAGGTCCAAGGCGGGTCTCCGAGGCGGGAAAGCCGGACAACGCTCGCGACATCGTCCGCAAGCGCGAGATTTGCGCGGCGTGCGCGAACGCATTCACGCACGCCGCCGTGGTGCAAGGCTCACTCGGCCGGTGGCGGGCTGGACGGCGTGTACTGCGCGCTTGGATCGTTCTGCGTCAGGTCGCAGCCGACCTCGCCCAGCCAGTAAGGCTGGATGTTCTCCCAGACCTTCGGGAAGGAAATCGAATGATCCTCACCCACCTTCGCCAGATAGATGGTGTGCGACATGTGCTGGCTCTTGGGATCCAGGCAGACATTGCCGGACGGGCCGTCAAAGCACACGTCACCCTGGGCGATCACCTTGCGCAGGTCCTCTCGATCCGTGGAACCGCCGGTACGCTCGACCATCTGCTTGTAGAGATTGAGCGCAATGTACGAGTTGGCCGCCTCCTGGTTGATATAGGCTTCGTCCGGGAACATCTCGTGGAAACGGGCCTTGAAGTCGTTGCTCGCCCCGCTGTCGACCTCCTCGATGTAGTTCGTGGTGACATACATGTCGGCGAGGCTCGGCGGATTGAAGCGCTTGTGCTCGTAGCCCTGGCCGACATTGACCGAAGAGGCCATCGGCAGTCCGAGATTGGCCGCGGCGGCCTGTTCGTAATAGGAGGCCTGGGCGGTGCCCACGAGAAGCGTCACGACGAAATCCGGATCGGCGTCCTGGATGTTCTGAATGGTTTGGGAGAACTGCGAGACGCCGAGCGGAATGAACTCCTCGCCCACCATTGTGCCGCCCTCCTCCTCCACGATATTGCGCACCCATTCCGCCGAGATCTGACCGAAATTGTAGTCCGCGGCGATCGTATAGACGTTCGATCCGTATTCCTCCATCATCCATGGAACGAGGGTGGAGAACTGCTGCTCGGGCACGGCGCCGGTGATGACCATGTTCGCGTCGCAAACCCCGCCTTCATATTGATTGTTATAGAAGGCAAAGCCGTCGAACTGGTTGAGGATCGGCCTGTAGGCTTCCCGGGATGCGGAGGAGAAGCCGGCGAAGACGACGTCCACCTGGTCGCGCTGCAATATGCGGCGCATGAATTCCTGATAGCGGGTATTGTCGGACTGCGTGTCATAGACGACCAACTCGATCGGGCGGCCGTCGATTCCGCCCGCATTGTTGATCTCCTTGGCCGCCAGCTCGATGGCATGGACCTTGACCGCGGTCGCGGCGGCGAAGTCGCCGGACTGGTCCTCGAGTACGCCCACCTTGATCGCTTCCTGGGTCTGTGCGGTGCCGGCGCCCAGGCACAGAAGGACCGCGCTCACGGCGAGTGGTTGCAAATATGCTTGCTTGACGTTCATTCCTGTTCTCCTCTGGTTCTTTTTTATTTGGCCCGTCCGGACCGTGCGGCGGAAGCGGTGAGCCTCCGGATCGTCTCCACTTGCGTGGTCCCGACGAGGGATTCGCAATAGTCCTCCAGGCTCACGCGGGCCTTCATGCAGGCGCGCCTCAGGATCGCGTAGGCTTCGTCGTCGTCGACGCCGTTCTGGTCCATCACGAGCAAGATCGCCTTCACCACGGAGCGCCGTCCGCGCCGCCGCTGGTCCCGGGCCGCGATCCGGCTTTCCAGATCGTGCCAGCGCAGATATCCGTTCATGCCCATGAAAAGTGCCGAGTAGACCGAGCCCGTGTGCACCGGTTTGCGCAGGAATGCCGTGGCACCGGCATGAATCAGTCCCTTGAGGCGGCTCGGTGCCTCCATCCCCACAATCCCGATGATCGGCGCGGGTGGCAGGTGACCGGCGCGGAACAGGGGCGGATCGAAGGAAAAATCCACATCGCCATCAAGGAAAACGATGTCACGATCGGCCGCCAACTCCGGCAGGGACACCGTGGCGGTCTGCACGCTCGTTCTGGCGACCTCGACGCCCAGACGCTTCAATGCGATGGCGAGAATGTCCGAGACGCCGGCATCCTGCAGAACGAGGTGCGCGCGGGAGCCGCGGAAATTCTGCTGGAGCCTCAAGGCGTTCATGAGACGATCCTCAGATTGGGCCGGCGGGCGACGAGCGTGTAACGCGGGGCAGACTCGATCAGATAGGGGTCGGGTCGCACCGGTCGGCTGCTTTCCAGGATGATGTCGAAGCGCGCCTGCCCATTGGAGCGGCCGATGCGCGGCGTCAGGCAAGCGTGCCGGGAATCGCGATCAATGGAGACCCGGCCCTGCGGCGCAGTGATGGCCGCGCCACCGACAGCCTCCCGCACCGGGTCGATGGCATCGCTCCCGGCGCTGCGAAGCGCGTCAGAGAGCAGCCGGACGGCGATGAAGGTCGCCTCTGCATCCGCCGACATCGTGGGCCCGGCGGGAAAGCGCGCGCGGTAGGCTTCGATGAACCGGGCGTTCGCCGCGCTGTCGATCGTCGAGAAATAGACGCTCGAACTCAGATGCCCGTCAACGGCGTCGGGGCCGATCTCTTCCAACTCAGGTTCGGAAAGGCTGCAACTGGCGACCGGTATCTCGCGCGCCTGGTCGATACCGCGCTTCTGGCATGCGGCGCGGAAGGTGCGGAAGAAATGGTAGGCGCTCGTGCCGATCAGGGTGTTGAAGACGAAGCTCGGACGCGCATCGACGATCTTCTCGATGAGAGGGTCGAAGTCCGTTTCGCCAACGGGCAAATAGCGCTCGGCAATAACCTCGCCGCCATTGGCCAGCAGCGTCTCACGGAGGATGCGGTTGTTCTCCCATGCCCAGATGTAATTCGAGCCGACACAGAAGGCGTGCTTTCCGTACTCCTCGACCAGGTATCTGGTGAGCGGCAGGATGTGCTGGTTCGGTGCGGCACCGGTGTAGACGACATTCGCCGATGCCTCGAAACCCTCGTAGTGGGAGGGGTACCACAAAAGCGCATCGTGCTTCTCGAAGAAGGGGATCACCTCCTTGCGGCTGGACGAGGTATAGCAGCCGACGACGTGGCGGATTCCGTCATTCAGCATCTCGCGGGCAAGGCGGGCATATTCGGCGTTGGCGCCACCCGGGTCGCCCATCACAGGCTCGAGCCTCACCCCGGCTTCCGGTTCCGCATTGACCTGCTCAAGGGCAAGCAGCGCACCGTTTAGCATCGACTGGGCGACCACCGAATACGGACCGGAGGTCGAGAACAGCAGGCCAACTTGGTAACACTTCGGCGCCACGACGGCTTGTCCCCTTATGCGTACCCCGAAACGTAAAAAGCCCGCCGGCAACGCTGCCGCGGGCTTCACTGCCTGTCCCGGAATGCCGAAACGGCATCTGGACATTATCGATTTGACGTTCAGGCGGCGCTTCGAATGAGCAACGCTGCTCGCGCCTAAATAATAGGCTTGCCTAGTTCGCACGCATTGTCAACCCGGAATATAGCCCGGTTCGTCTCGCAATGCGACGCACACGTCCAGCGGGCGATGTCAAACTGCGCCGAGAGTCCATGGCGGCATCGGCAAGGAGCATCCCGCCGCACGCCTGCCGTCATCAGCCGGTCGACCTCCTCGATCGCCATCTGGTCGATGATCTCGGCGTGCACGCGCACGCCTGCCGTGGCCTCCTGAAATGGCGTGGCGACGACATCGCGCAGGCCGACGATCCGCGCACCGCCGCCCGAGAAAGCATCGCGGCTGGTGAGGCCCGTGCCCCACTTGAAAATCGGCGAGGCCTTACCAAATCGATTGCCGCGGGATGCCACTGACGGGTCCCGAGGCAAGAAATGGCGAGTCCGGCCCAAAGGGCGGGCGCTGCACGTCGCTTGGCGACGAAGGGATGTGCGCCTAGCCATTGTTTGTCATCCGGCACGATCCTCCTTCGGGCGCGCCGGTCGTTACCGGGCTCTTCTTTCTCGATGCCTCTGGCTCGGCAGTACTTCTCCGCACCTTAGAATTCCGCAGAGCGCAGCGTCGTACGCTGAGCACGCGCTGGCGTGCGCGGTGCAGATGCGTGCGGACGAAATGCTGTGTTTGAAACAAGGAGGATAGCAACAATGCTGCTGGGACGAACAAGAGGCTTCGACAGGGATCCGTTCGCGGAGGTGCAACGTCTTCAGGAGGATATGAACCGGCTGTTTGCCGATTTCGCCGGCTCTCCTGCGACCAGGCTCTATCCGCCGGTCAATCTCTGGCTCGGCGAGAACAGCGTCGCGGTCACGGCCGAACTGCCGGGGCTGTCGGCCGAGGACGTGGATCTCACCATCCGCGAGGACACGTTGACCATCCGCGGCGAGCGCAAGCCGGCAGACGAGGCGGAGAAGGCAAGCTGGCACCGCCGCGAGCGGCCGCTGGGTGCATTCTCGCGCACCGTCTCGCTCTCCTATCGCGTCGACCCGGACCAGGTACAGGCCCGGTTCCAGAACGGGGTCCTGGAGATCGAGATGCAGCGACCCGAGGTCGACCGGCCGCGCAAGATCCAGATCAGCAAGCACTGAACGGAAGGGAGATGCAGTCATGGCTCAGGAAGTGACCACCACGAGAAAGCGGGAGGTCGCGCGCGACAATGGCGGCGAGCCGAGCCGGCCGACGGCGATCTACCTGCCAAGTACGGATATCTATGAGACCGAGGATCACGTGGTGCTCGTCGCCGACATGCCCGGCGTTGCGCCCGGCGATGTCGACGTCACTCTCGAGCGCCGCGTCCTGACCATCCGCGGCAAGGTGCCGGCGGAAGCTCACGAGGGCTATCGGCGGGTCTACGCGGAGTGCGGCAAAGGCGATTTCGAGCGTGTGTTCACGCTCTCCGAGGAGGTGGACCGCGACCATATCGAAGCCAGCCACAAGAACGGCGTGCTCACTTTGAAGATGCCGAAGGCCGAGACCGCCAAGACCCGCAGGATCGACGTGAAGGCGGCGTAAGAGTTTTGAGATACCAGGAGGTCGAACATGCAGATCAAGGATCTCATTCCCTGGAACCGAACGCGGAGCACCCTCCCGCAAGCGCAGGACGGCGCCGACAATCCGCTTGTGACCCTGCGGCGGGATATCAACCGTGTCTTCGACGAGTTCTGGAACCGGTTCGAGCACTCATCCGGCGCTGCGAACGGCTTCCTCTCCCTCGGGTCCCCGCACACGGACGTATCGGAGACCGACAAGGAGGTCGAGGTCTCGTTCGAATTGCCCGGCATGGATGAAAAGGACATCGACGTCCGCTTGAGCGACGGCGTCCTGACCATCCGGGGCGAGAAGAAGAACGAGCGCGAGGAGAAGAAGAAGGGCTATTACCTGTCCGAGCGCAGCTACGGCGCCTTCTACCGGAATATTCCCCTGCCCGCCGGGGTGGACGCCGAGAAGGCCGAGGCACGGTTCAGGAACGGCGTCCTGACCGTGACCCTGCCCAAGACGCCGGAGGCGCAGGAAAAGGTCCGCAAGATCGAGGTGAAAGCGGCATGACGCAATGCGGGCCCGGCGGCCGGCCGGCTGCCGGGCCCGGCTATGCTTTTCCGATTGACGCCGGGTTTCTTCGACGGTGAGGGCGTAGATGGCAAGGCGTCGGCATCCAAAACCCATCACAGAAGCGGACCTTCGCCGCACCTCCCTTCCAAAGCGAGGCGGTTAGCCGAATGGATCTGTAGCTCTACGCTTCACATCAGCAAATTTGGGAGAAAAAGCGACAGGGCGGGTACCGCCACAAGAAGCGCAATACGCACGAAATCCGCCAGCAGAAAGGGCACGACGCCCGCGGCGACCGTTTCGAAGCGCAGATTCGGCACCGAGCTTGCAATGACGTAGAGGTTCATCCCGAGCGGTGGTGTGATGAGGCCGACCTCGACGACGGAAACGACCAGCACGCCGAACCAGATGGGATCGATTCCCATTTCCTGGACGATCGGGAATACCAACGGCAATGTTATGAGCATCATCGACAGGCTGTCGAGAAAGCATCCCAGGATGATGTAGATCACGAGGATCAGGACGATGACCCCGGTGGCCGAGAGCCCCAGGGTGCCGATCCAGTCCACGATGACGCGGGGCAGCGTGGAGGTTTCGATGAAGAATTGCAGAACCGACGTGCCGATCAGGATCATGAAGAGCATGGCGGTGGTAGAGGCAGTCTCGACCAGCGCGTCGCGTATGACCTGCCGGTTGAGCGAACCGCGCAGCCCGGCGAGGACGATTGCACCGAAAGCTCCGACGCCGGCCCCCTCCGTGGGAGAGAAGATGCCCGCATAGATGCCCCCCATGACGACCAGGAAGAGACCAAGGATCGGGCTCATCATGCGCAGGGCAGCAAGGCGGTTTTCGCCATGAACGCGCTGCATGCGGGGCGCCCAGTCCGGACGAAGCGTGGCGAGAATCGTCACGGTGGCGATGTAGAGAAGGGCTGCAAGCACACCGGGTATCATACCCGCCAGGAACATCCGCCCGATGGACTGCTCGGTCAGAAGGGCGAAGATGACCATGATGATGGAAGGCGGGATCAGGATGCCGAGCGTGCCTCCCGCCGCAAGGGCGCCGGATGTCAGGCGGCGGTCGTAGCCGATCCCGGTCATTTCCGGCACCGCGACACGCGCCATCGTCGCGGCGGTCGCGAGGCTGGAGCCACACACGGCGCCAAACAGGGCGCAGGCGCCGATCGTGGCGGAGGCAAGCCCACCGCGCCAGTGACCTATCAGGGCATGCAGCGCCTGGTAGAGCGAGGCGGAGAGCCCCGCGCGGGAAGCAAAGGCGCCCATCATCACAAAGAGGGGAATGACCGAGAGCGAGTAGCTCGATGACGTCACGAAGGGCTGCGAGCCGAGCACAAAACCCAGGCTGAACCAGCCGTTGATGTAGATGCCTCCGACCACACCCACCACGCCCATGGCGATGGCGACGGGAACGCGGATGGAAATCAGGGCCAGCAGGGCAACGAGGCCGACAACTCCAGTGAGTGGAGCAGACATATGTTATTCCCCGAACACGGCGCGTGCGTATCGGACGACGAGCCATAGATTGGCCAGGGCGGCGACGGCCATGCCCGTGACGAGCGGCAACCAGTAGAAGATCATCGGGATGCCGATGGACTGGCTGCGGTCTCCATAGGCATATTCCCGCATCATCTGCTGGCAGCCGAACCAGGCGACGGCCGCGAGGAATATCAGGGCGAGCAGCGCCGCAACGAGCGCGCAGACGTTCTGCGCCCGCAAAGGCATCCTCGCGGTGAAAACGTCGACCGCGACATGCTCTTCGGCCGCGAAGCCGCGAGGAATGGCGAGCATTGCACCGATCATCGTGCAGAGCGTGACGATGTCGGTCAGCCCATACACCGTCATGCCGCTGAAGGAACGAAGGATGATGTCGGTCACGGTAAGAAAGACGGCGACGAGAAAAGCCGACGTTCCAGCAAGGGCAAGTGCGAGCGAGATTCGTTTCATGTCATCAGATCTCAGCGTTCGAACGGGGTGACGAAACCGGTTCCGTCACCCCGTTCGATGTCACTCGCAGTCCTTCACCGCGTCGAGAATGGCGGCATAGGTGGTCTCGGCCTTCTTGACATCCATATCGGATTCGTTCGCCAGGTAATTGTCGATCACCGGCTGGAGCCGCTGACGCCATGCCTCCCGATCCTCGTCGGACATCGGAACAATCTCGTTGCCCGCTGCCCTGGCCATCTCGACGGCCTCCTGATCGGTCTCGTGCCACCAGCGGCCCCAGTTCGAGAACACCTCGTCGCTGACCTCGTCGATGACCTGCCGCACGTCCTCGGGCAGGCTGTCGAACCTGCGCTGGTTGAACACGATGTACATTGCGACCGGATTGATGGCCGCGTCCAAATGATAGCCAAGCACCTCGTGCAGCTTGAAGGCGCCGACAGGACCCCAGGGCATGATGTTGCCGTCGATGACGCCGCGCTCGACGCTCTCGTAGATTTCGGTGGGCGGCATGCCGACCGGGACTGCCCCGATCTCCTCGAGCATGGCCGTGATTGCCGAAGTGGGTGTACGGATACGCAGGCCCTTGAGATCGTCGAGTGTCTTGATCGGTTTCGACGTATGCGCGCCGCTCGGTTCCGTGACGGTCAGGTACAGCACGTGCGTATCGGGATAGTCGGAGGACATCTCGTCCTTCATCGCCATCATGGCGCAGGTACCGATCTCGGAATTGGGTACGGTGAAGGGGAGTTCCACAAGCACCGATTTCGGATGCCGTCCGCGCGGAATGGAAGGGATGCCCACGGAGACGTCGACCACGCCGGTGCGCGCCTGATCGAACTGCTTGGTCGCGTCACCGAGAGCCGACCCGGCGGGGAAGAGCGTGAAGTGGACGCGCCCGCCGGTGCGCTTCTCGATCTCATCGGCCCAGGGCTGCATGGCCATGGTGTTGATGAAATGCGTCGAGGGGAACATCGAGGACATCTTGAGTTCGTACTCTGCCGCCGCCGCGCCTGTTACCGCGCCGGAGACCATCGCCAGGGCGATCATCAGGTTCTTCATTGGTTTCCTCCTCCATGAATGCCTTGCGTCGCGAGGCGCTCGGTTCATGCGCTCCTGTCGACGAGTTTCGATTTGTAGTCCGTGCGCGGCAGCGTTCCGAACGGCACGAGTTCCACCGCGCTGGTAAAAATCAGCTTGTCCCGGATGCGCTGACGAATGCGCTCCGCAAGACCGTCTTCCCCCGCGACGCCTTCGTTGAGTTCCACGCGGATTTGAAGGGGCGGCTCCTGTTTGACGCCGGCCTGGCCGGGCCGGATCGAGATGACACCAGTCACGTCCGGGGCGAATTCCGACACGACCTCGCGCACCGCCGTCGGGAAGACGTTCACACCCCGCACGATGAGCATGTCGTCGGTCCGCCCGATGCAGCGAACGCGCGGCGCGGTGCGCCCGCAACTGCAGGTGCCGGTACGGATCACGACGTGGTCGCGGCTCCGGAAGCGCAGGATCGGCGCGGCGCGATGGCGCAGATGCGTGTAGACCAGTTCGCCCTCGGCCCCGTCCTCGATCAGCAGCACGTCTCCGGTCTCCGGATCGATCAGTTCGAAATGAACGTAGCCGCGGCCGGAGAAATGCATTCCGTCCTGCGCCTCGCACTCACCCCAGAGGGATACGGAGACGTCGCCGATGCCCATGGCCTCGGTCACTTTGGCCCCCCAGGCTTCCTCGATGCGGGCGCGCAGCGTCGGCTCTCCGCCGCCGGGTTCTCCGGCGACGAGGATGCGCTTCACGCTCGATGCCTTCAGGTCGATGCCGCGCGCTTCGCCCCATTCGGCGAGATGGAGCGCGTAGGAGGGTGTGCAGGCGAGTGCGTCCGGCGCGAGAAGTTGAACCGCCGCCATCAGGCGCTCGGTGTTTCCCGCGCCAACCGGGATATGGGTCAGCCCCAGTGCCGCGAAGGCATCGAGCGTGACACCGGCCACGAAGGGTCCTGCATTGTAGGTGGAGACCAGCCGGGCACCACGACCGATTCCCGAAGCCGAATATGAGCGCGACGATATCTCGACCCAGTCGGCGACATCGGCGGCGGTCAGCGGGATATAGCTCGGAGTGCCCGTGGTGCCGCTGGTGGAGTAGATACGCACGATCTGCTCGCGCGGCACGGCCAGATGCCCGCCGATGGAATTTTCGGCAGTCCGGCTTTCCCGCAACGCGTCCTTGGTCGTGAAAGGCAAGGCCGAGATGGCGTCGAGCCCGCCCACGCTGGCCGCATCGGCAAAACCTGCAGCGGTCAGTTTCTCGCGATAGAAGGGCGCGTTCTCGAACAGGTAGGCGATCTGGGCGCGGTAGGCATCGTCGTCCAGGGCCTGTTGTTCGCCCCAATCCCGGGTTTCGGAGACCGGATCCCGCATCATGCAAGCTTTTCCTCGTAGCTGATTGCCTCTTCGGCGTGATGCGCCATCAGGAACCCGATCGGGGTCTCCTTCTCCTCGGCCAGATGCGCCAGAAGGCTTGCCGTGCGGGCGAGGATCGGCACGCCCTTCAGGATCGCGGCCGGAAAATCGAGATCCAGCAGCACGGCAGCGATCATCATCGAAACGTTCATCGTGAGCGGCTTGCCCCAGACCTCGTGGACTGCGGAGTGCGTGCGCCGCGCGAGGTCGACATAGGGTCCCGCCACCCCATGCTGTTCCGCCAGTTCAAGAATGCGCTCAGTGCGTGGGTCGACCGGCTTATGAACCGGGTGACCAAATCCCGGGATCTTGAGCCCGGCGTCTCTGATCCCGCGAACATGCGCTTTCAGGGCGGCATCCTTGTCCGCGGCGCTTTCGGTCGTCGACCGTGCTTGTTGCAGGTACTGCCCGCAGGCTTCCGCCGTGCCAAGTATCACGGAGCCGCATCCCAGGATGCCGGCGGCGACGGCCGCTTGCAGACAGCCGGGTTCGGCCGCGAGCGTCATGCGAGCCACCTGGTTGGTGGGCACCAGCCCGTGCTCGGCAATGGCGACGAGCAGCAGGTCGAGAAAGAATTCTTGTTCCTTCGTAGGCGCCTGGCCGGTGGAAAGGAGAAAGAAGTAGGAGCTGAAGGAGACGTGGCCCATGAGATCCCGCGTCAGATCCTTGCCCCGCACGGTGATCGACGCAGCATCGGCTGTGCTGATCGACGTCGTCGCGCTGCCACGTTTTCCAATCATGCAGCCCCTCCCTTGGTCGCCATCAATATTGTCGGACAATCTTGTTGTTGTCAATCGACGGCGTTGCGGATAATTTGAAGCCGAAGCAATCAAGACAGTCTGGAGGCGTTCTGGTGCAGGTGGTTGGCGAGACCGAAAGGAGCCCGCGCGGGGTCAAGGGCGAGCGCGTGACCGATGCGGTTCGCCTGGCAATCCAGAGCGGACGCTACGTCCCGGGTCAGCGTCTCGTCGAGGCAGACCTGACGGCGGAACTGGGAGTGAGCCGCAGCCTGCTGCGCGAGGCGTTTCGGCTCCTCTCCGCCGAAGGGCTCATCGAGATCGTTCCGAATCGCGGAGCACTCGTGCGGCGGCTTACGCGAACCGAAACATTCGAACTTTTCCAGATCCGCATCGAGCTCGAGGCTCTGGCTGCGCGCCTGGCTGCGGAGAATGCGCAGGATTTGGTCGTTCGCAGCACGTTCGAGAAGGAGGTGGCGCCGATCTGGGCGGCAGAGATACGCCTGTCCGCATCAGCCTACCTCTCCGAAAACGAGCGCTTTCACGCGGCCGTCTTCAGCGCCGCTGGCAACAGTGCGCTCGAACAACTCAACCGGCAACTTCAGTTGTCGCTGATCATGGCGCAGATCGCGACGTCAATGACGCCCGACACGATCGATGCGTCGATCTACGAACACCGCGCAATCGCGCGAGCCATCCTCGATGGCGACCTGACTGCCGCCGACAACGCTGCCCGCGCCCACATCAGCCGCGCGCGCGATTTCGTGCTGGGGATGCCTGATCAGGTGTTTCGAGCCGAGAGCGCTTGATTTCCAGACATCCTGTCTTGACGATGCGTTGCCGCCGAATTGCGCTCGTGATCGTGGGTGATCTCCGCAGTGCGAAGCCGCCACTCTAAGCGGAAGCCCGGTGACAGCCGCTTCTCACCGAAGCGGCTGTCACAAGTTCTTCCTTAGAGGAACAGGTCGGCCACGATCGCCGATCCCACATATGTGCCGGTCATCACGAGAACCGCGACGATAAAGAGCTTCCAACCCGAGGACCTGGCGATCTCGATCTCGCGACGGGCGATGGCGATGCCGGCATAGGCCAGGCAGGGGGTTGCGAGCGTCAGGAAGTTCACGTGGCTGACTTTCTCCAGCAGCCACGCGCTGCCTGGCGTCCAGGGCAAAGTCACCACGATGCCCACCAGCGAGATCCACGCGACCGAGGGAAGCCCCACCGGTACGATATTGGTCAGGACCAGCCCCAGGATGGCGATCACATAAAGGATCGCCAAACCAACCAGCCCCTGCATGACCGTGGCATCGGTCGCCACCGTATTGCCGACCAGCGCGATCAGACAGACGGCGATCAGCAGTACCGCGTGCTGAGCCAGATCGGGCTTTGCCTCTGCTTCGAAATCAACGGGGAGTTCAGCATTGCTCATGGTCATTCTCCGGCAATCTTGGTGGCGGGCTCCTTGCGGCCCAGCAAGTCATAGAGCTTCTCGGTCACCGGCAGAGCGACGAAGATGCACAGATAGAGCCCGGTTGCGTAGGTCAGCACATTGCTGGCGCCTGCCAGAGCGAGGATCTGATCTTTCATCTCCGGAACTGCATGGGACAGAGCGCCCGAGCAGGCAGCCATCATCGAGCCCGAGCCAATGCCGCAGGCCATCGCCAGCGCTTCGATGCTGAACAGCCCCGAGGTCGCCAGAAGCGAAGCCAGGATGGCGAAGATGAAGGTGCCGAACAGCGTGCCGATGACATAGACGCCCATGACACCCGCGCCTTCGGGGGATTTCAGCCCGTATTTGTCGGCGATGATGGCGATGTTCGGCTCGCGCGCGACCGAGAAACTGGCGCCCACCGCTTCGCGCCCCATGCCAAGGAGCACCACGGCTACCGGGAACGCCAGCAGGATGGTGCCCAGATTTCCAAGCTCCTGCATGATCAGCGCCGGTCCGGCAGCGATGATCTTTTCCATCGACGGGCCGATGATCGTGCCGAACTTGGCGATGAACGGCATGATCGCGATGACGATCAGCGGCGAGGCGGCACGGACCTCACGCTGGCCCATCCAGGCCCCGGCCTTGCGCACGACATTGGGGTTGAGAACCAACCCCATGACGAAGGCGTAAAGCTTTGGCCGGCGTCATGATCGCGGCCAACGGATACCGCCAGCCGATGACCGAAGAGAGAACCATGCCAAGTCGTTCCATTGGATTCACCACCCTTTCCGTTCTCTTTGCCCTAGCCATGGTAGCTCCCGCTTCGGCTCAAGAGGCGACGCTTCCCGGCAATGCTGCAACCTTGCGCGAAATCCATGGCGATTGAACCGTCGCCTGTGCACTCGTGTCAGCGCGTGATGTTGGCAAGACCAAGCGCTGCGCGTTCTCCCAGCAGCAATTTTCCCAGCAGACCCGCCAACGGGCGCTAGTGATCGAACTCAGACCCGAAAACGAGGGCGTCAGGGGCACCCTCGTTCTACCATTCGGGTTGGCCCTCGAAAACGGCATTACCTACCAACTCGAAGATGGCGCAGAGGGTGCCGTGCAACATTTCCGCACCTGTCTTCCGGTCGGCTGCGTTGTCGATGTCGCATTTGACGCCAGCACCGTCGCCTCGCTCAGAGCCGACAACCAGCTCAATGTAAATGCTACCGCCGATGGCGGGCAGGAGATGGTCTTCTCCGTCTCTCTGAGCGGATTTTCGAGCGCTCATGACCGCGTGGCGACGCTCCTCCAATAGTTGCACCCAATGGACGAGGCGCTGCGCTTCCTCAGATATGTTCTCGCGGCAGCAGAGTTGGGCAGCATGCGCCGAGTCGAGCGAACCTTCCGCGTGCGCGAATCCACCGTCAGCCGCAATATCCGAGCCCTCGAGCAGCAACTGGACATTCAGATATTCCAGCGCCACAACAGTGGCGTCCGGCTTACAGATGAAGGGCTGGGACTGGGTCGAGAGCGTGCGCAAACACTATGACGGCCTGGAAGAGGCTCTGAGCAGCACCGCGCAGCGCAACAGAAACGGGGAGCAACTCCACATCGGTCTTTCTGCGCCCTTCGGCCGTGAGTTCAGCCACGGTCGCCTGGTCCCGTTCCGCTCGGCATAGCGGATGACAGCCATTGCTCCGACTACGAGCATCTGGCGCAGATAACGATTGCCGGCTTTGGAGATGCTACCGAGCTTCTCCTTGCCTCCGCTTGAGTTCTGCTTGGGAACGAGCCCGATCCAGGCCGAGAGGCAGCGCCCCGACTTGAACGCGTGCGCATCAGCGACGGTGGCGACGAACGCACTCTCCAGCAACGGGCCCACGCCCGGTACCGCCGGCGAAGACGAGCTTCGTGCCGATCTCGCGGTTGCGCATGGTGAAGAACTGGTCGATGTAGGCGGTTCGCCCTGCGGACCCCGCTTCATGACGCGCCGGCATCGTTGTATTTGTAGGACTTGCGGTGGCCGTTGTCGGTGACGACCTGGATGCGGTTCTCCTCGTCCCAGCTGATCGTGCGCTGCGTGCCGCTCTGCGTGTGGTCCCAGCCGGCGTGGTTGCCGTTTAAGTCATAGCTGTAGGCGCGCTCGCCGATCAAACTCGCCGCGTGCGCCTGGGCAACCTCGTGGGAATAGGTCCAGTCGTAGCTGATCTTCGTCTGCGTAATGGCCGAACCGCCCGGCGTGTGGCGCAAATGCTGCTGGTTCTTCGCCGCGATGTTGTAGATCGTGTCGTAGGCCATCGACAGCTGGAAGGTCTCGGCTTGTTGGACTGGGTCTCCCACAGGCCTGTCGCACCTGTCAGAAGCTGGAAAATCCGCTACGCAAGCCACCAGTCGAGAGGTGTCGTTCCGTCTTTCTCGTCGTCGTATACGTTTCCGTAGTGCCAATCCGCTCCTGGCAAGTTTGCGATAATTTCTTGTATGCACAGTTCGATTTTCTGGAACCCATTGCTGACCGGAATTGATAGTACCAATTGTCGATCGGTCAGGCCGTCGACTGATCCGGTGAGGGCGAGTGTCAATCGGCTCTCAATTTTTTGCAGATTTTCTACCGGTCTCTCGAGAAGAATCTGGACACAGACATTTCCGCCTCTGGAAATGACTGAAAAAGCACCTTCCTCCGCAACCTCAATGATATCTGCTTTCGCCACACCGAGGACAAGCCCCGGCGAGGCGCGCAATTCGTACTTCCCATCTCCCAGAGCAATCACTGGAAGATTCTCGAATACGGGGTTCCCTGAGCTCGCGCGGCCCACCAACAGGTTCAAGGTCTCAATCTGATCGGCCATACGGCGCCGCCTTTGTTGATAAACAGCCGGGTCGGTTGCCCCGGTTGCATTATATACTTAAAGATCTCCGGGGGTGTTTCTCGGAATGTTCTCGTGAGCCGGGCGAGGCAACCGCACCCTGATTGACAGGAGGCGATGCCGCATGAATCCCATACCGCTACTCACCACATTTGAAGGCCGCATAAGCCGCTCCAAGCTCTGGATCGGCGTGCTGTATCTCATCATACTCTCCGCCATCTTCTACGCCATTCTATACCCATTCTTCGGCACCGCCATTTTCACCTCGCCCTACAGCGACGGCCTTACGGCCAGGGCGCTCGCAAGTCTGATCACGACTGCCCTGTTCGCATGGCCTTCCACGGCGATCGCGGTGAAGCGGCTGCGGGATCGCAACCGGCCCCTGTGGTTCGTCGCCATTTTCTGGGCGCCGACGGTGATAACCATCTTAGCTCAGCTGGCTGGGATCGGTTTTGAAAGGATGCAGGCGCAGGGTGAGGTCATTATGGTTCCCAACATGTTGGGCATGACCATCTCCTTACTGGGCCTCCCCGTCGCCCTTTGGGCGCTTGTGGAGCTCGGCTTCCTGAAGGGAACGGTGGGTCCGAACCCGCATGGTCCCGACCCATTAGCCGCGAAAGCCTGACGGGCTGGTTCGCGGGCGCGGCCTCCGAGTGGGAAAGGCCGCGCTCCGTTGGTTGAAGCTGGCGCTCGGTGCGAGCCGCGCTGCGATAGACGCAAAAAGCCCACCGCGGCGAGCGACGGGCTTCTGGTCAGGCAGGCGAGGATCAGCAAGCGTTGTGCAGCCTCGCCGCGTTGGACTGGATGACAATGTTGCCCACCTGGTCGTATGCATGAGAGAGCTTCTGGAAGCTGCGGCCCGTATGCCTCGACAGCGCCATGAGGCTGTCGAGCCCGGCGCGTCGTCGGCACGTAGGAGAATCGCGTCTCCGTGCCGTTGCGGGCGCGCCATAGCGGCAGCCGCCGCTAGGCTCAGCGACTACATGTCGAGGAGCGGACAGGGCTTGGTATTGCCTTCCGCCCAGGCGCGAATGGGCCGGGTGAACGCCCCGGTGGCAAGCGGCGCAAAGACAGTGACGTGACTTCCCCCGCCGGCCGGCTCGACATCTGCGACGAGATAGACATACCATCCCTCCGCGCCGATATTATTCGGAGAGTAGTGCTCGATGACGAGCGACGAGTGGCCCCCCACCGTCTCCACCCGCGTGCGGTAGCTGTCCCTGAAGACCGCATTCATGCCCGATCCAGGGCTGCCGCCGAGGCGGGTGAGCGAGGTCTGCGAACCGAAGTTCAGGCATTCGGCGGAACGCGAGCGCCATGTCGCGGCGACGGCCGAGGCGGGCCGGCTCACATCATATTCCTGTTTACCGACAAGCGACGATGAGGCGGCGAACTCGCGATAGCCTTCCACGGTCGTGGGCAATGTCATACAGCCGGCCAGCAGTGCGGTGAGGCCGAGTGCAACGGCGGTTCTGATATACATGCTTGACGGTCCCCCTCAGTGGAAATGAACTCTGGAGTGATGAAGGTTGAGCTGTTCGCTGGAGCGCTCACTCCTCAGCTATTCAAAAATTCTGTGATAGATCTCTCAAAATCTTGATTGAAGCTGTCGGAACGAATCTCTAGCCATACCAAAGCATACTACTAGTGAGTGTATTTTCCACATTCCCTTCGTGGAGACTGATCGAGCAGGCGAGGGCCTCCGCCGCCGGTGGGTCAATGCGCCGGCAAGCGAACGGTATCAGCGAAGGGAATAAGCGCATGAGCCGCGACATAGTTGAGCGTCACGAGAACGTCGCCCTTGGGGTGACCATGATCGTGCTGACGGTCCTTGCGATGTCGTTCGCCGATGCTGTCGTCAAATATGTCAGTGCCGCCTTCCCCACCAGGATCTCGCCAACCTCGTCCACGCCGACAACGGAAGGGGTCAGCACTTCCCCCAGCGCATTGGGGATCAGATCCGGGCCGCCCTCGCCGAACACGGCGATCAGCGAGTTGTGGTGGTACCGAGGTCGATACCGACAAGCGCCACAACCGGGCCCTCCCCTCTCTCTGCGGCCACCGAAGCGCCAACGCCCCCCACCGCCCTGAAGGCCCGCAACAGGCCAGGATCGCCTTGCGGCGTAATCATTCGCTCGGCGTAAACAGTTTGCGATGTACGCAACGAGACCCGGGACTGTTAACGGGGCCGGCGATGTGTTTCAAGGGACTGGTCACCGAGCAGCCACGCGGCATCGGCAAGGAGCGGCGTCCAATTCCAAAGGCCCGTCGGGCACGGCAGCCGAGTTGACGATGCACCGGCCTTGAGGACCGGTCGCGGTATCGGACTGATGCAGCGGCGCCAGTCGGTGCGATCACATGTCCAGGAGCACACAGGGGCCTCGTATCGCCCTCGGCCGATACGCGAAGGGCCTGGTGAATGCCCCCGAGCGATGTCCCGACATCTTGCGCAACCTGAGAACATCGAAGGCCTGTAGTTCCCGAAGCGGCCCCTTCTCTCACCCTAGGATCTGCTTCAAGAGCTCGTCCGCCTGGCGGTGCCCCTGCGCCGCGGCGGCCTTGAGCCATTTGACGGCTTCCCTCTGATTGCGCGGCACGCCCTCGCCGTCGAGATGCATGCAGCCGATATTGTGCTGGGCGTCCGCGTCGCCTTGATCGGCGGCGAGGTGAAACCACGTCAGGGCTTCCACCAGGTCTCGTTCCACGCCGTGTCCGTTGTAGTACATGAAACCGAGATTGAGCTGCGCGGTAGCGTAACCCTGCTCAGCCGAAAGGCGATACCACCGGACCGATTCCTGATAATCTTGCTGCACGCCCTTGCCGGTGTCGTACCGGTAGCCGAGATGGAACTGGGCGGCGGGTTGTCCCTGTTCGGCGGCCAGCAGAAACCATCTGGTGGCCTCCGCCTGGTCCTCCGGCACGCCCTGACCCCTATTGTCCATGTACCCCATATTGTACTGGCCGTCGGCCTCTCCCTGATCGGCTGCGAGAGAGAACCACGTCATCGCTTCGAGATAATCCTGCACCACGCCCCGGCCGGCATGATACATCGTGCCCAGATTGATCTGCGCTGAGGCGTCACCCTGCTCGGCGGCGAGACGGTACCACCTGATCGCCTCCCTGTAGTCCTGAGCGACACCTTCGCCGATCTCGTATTTGTGGCCGAGGTTATGCTGGGCGACAGGGTGGTCCTGCTCGGCGGCAAGCCGAAACCAGCTGATCGCCTCCACGACGTCCCGCTCAGTGCCTTGGCCCTTGTCGTACATGAAACCGAGATTGACTTGCGCGGCAGGATGCCCCTGCTCGGCGGCGAGGCGGTACCATTTGAGCGCCTCCACCTTGCTCCGCGTGACGCCGCGGCCCTTGTCGTACATGAGACCGAGGTTGAACTGGCCGCCGGACTCGCCTTGCTCGGCCGCCAAGTGAAACCAACTGACCGCCGCCTCAGGGTCAGGCTCCACGCCCTCACCATTGAGATGCATGACGCCGAGATTGTTCTGGGACCTAGCATATCCCGCCTCGGCGGCAAAGCGGTGCAGCTGCATTGCTTCCCCATAGTCTTGTTTCACACTCCGGCCATATCGATACATTTCGGCAAGGCAGCATTGCGCGGGCGGATAGCCCTGATCGGCGGCGAGCCCGTACCATTTGACCGCCTCCGCATAGTTCCGCTCCACACCGTCGCCCGTCTCGTAGCTGTCGCCGAGATTGTACTGGGCGACAGGGTGACCCTCATCGGCCGCCAGGCGGACCCATCTAATCGCTTCATCCAGATCCTGCTCGACACCCTGGCCGGCGCCGTACATGAAGCCCAGATTGATCTGCGCGGCGGCGTAGCCCTGCTCCGCGGAAAGGCGATACCACTTCAGCGCCTCGCCGTCGCTCTGCTCGACGCCCTGGCCCTTATCGAACATGAGGCCCATATTGTACTGGCCGCGCGGATCCTCCCGATCGGCCGCCAGGTGGAAGCACTTGATCGCCTCGGCGGGGCTCGGCTCCATACCCTCGCCGTTGAGAAACATCACGCCGAGATCGGTAAGCGCGTCCACGTCGCCCTGTTCGGCGGCAAGGCGGAACCATTTGACCGCCTCCTCGGCGTCCTGTTCCACGCCCTCGCCGAGCCTGTACATCCCGCCGAGATTGTATTGCGCGACCTCATAGCCCTGCTCGGCGGCGAGGCGATACCACTTGGCCGCCTCGGCGTCATTCACCTCAACCCCATCGCCGTTGCGGTACAGGATACCGAGACAGTTCTGAGCGATGGCGTTGCCGTGCCCGGCGGCGAGGCGGAACCACTTCGCGGCTTCCGCCATGTCCTGTTCGACGCCCTCGCCGTCGCGGTACATGAGGCCAAGGTTCTTCTGGGCGGCGCCGTCGCCCTGATCGGCAGCAAGACGGAACAGCCTGGCGGCCTCCACCGGTGCCTCCTCCATGCCCTCGCCCAACCAATGCATGATGGCGAGATTGTTCTGCGCCTGCGGATGGCCTTGTTCGGCGGCCAGCCGGTACCACTTGGCGGCCTCAACGAGGTCCTCCTCTACGCCCTCGCCATGGCGGTACATGGTACCGAGATTGATCTGCGCATCGGCATCGCCCGCCTCGGCAGCCTTGCGATACCACCTGGCGGCCTCGGCTGGATCCCGCTCCACACCCTCGCCGTGGTGATAAAAGGTGGCGAGGTTGAACTGCGCGAGCACATGGCCCTGCTCTGCCGCAAGGCGATACCATTTGAGGGCTTCCGCAAGGTCCCGCTCGACGCCTTTGCCTTCGCGGTGAAGATAGCCGAGACTGTTCTGGGCCGAGGCATTTCCCTGCTCGGCGGCGAGACGAAACCATTTGGCCGCCTCCGCATGGTCCTGCTCCACGCCGCCGCCGGTGTGGTAGAGAGTGCCGAGATTGTTCTGCGGGGGCGCGTATCCCTGCTCGGCCGAACGGCGGAGCCATTTCGCGGCCTCCTCGCTGTTCTGCGCAACACCCTCGCCGAACAGGTACATGAGGGCGAGGTTGTATTGCGCGCCCTTGTGGCCTTGCGCGGCGGCACGACCGTACCACTTGGCGGCCTCCCCCAGGTCCTGTGCCACGCCCTCGCCGGCGTCGTACATGTAGCCGAGACCGTTCTGCGCGCCGGCATGGCCTCCATCGGCAGCGCGTCGATACCACTTGATGGCTTCTTCGCTGCTCTGCTCGACACCCTTTCCCTCCCGGCAGAGACGCACGATCATCGCTTGCGCGGTGGCATTGCCCTCGTCGGCGAGCGGCCTCGCCAAGGCGAGCGCCCGTCCGTAATCGCCGTCCTCAAAGGCCGTGACCACCTCGTCCGTTCGGTTGTCGGGCGGCGGCGCGGCGGGCTCGGCGGACGGACGCGAGGTCGGATCGGAGGGCTTCATCTATCTTTTCCCGCTTGACTGCTACGGAGGTATCTCGCTGTTCAGGCGCCGGTAAAGACGGTCCGCCCCATCAGGGCGCCGTTCGTCGGGAACTCGCCGGCGGCAGCGTAGTCATAGCCAAAGCCGACCAAATAGTCCGGCAGGCCGAGCAGGTGCACGATGGCCTCGTGCGTCTCGATCGCAGAGGCGTTCTGCTCGGCTTGGATCGCGAGGATTTCCCTGATCTGCGTTTCCGAGACGCCAGGCTTGAGCCCAGCCAGCACCTCGGCACCCGAAAGACGCGGCTTCAGGCGCTCTTCGCTCGGATTCGCGTCGAAATAGCCGGGGCAGGATTTGTATTCGGAGACCTGCCTGCCGTTGTGGAAGGTATCGATCGACAGAATATCGTCATCGTGATTGAGAACACAGATCGCAATAGCCTGGAAATGTTCGGACAAACGCCCCACATGGAGCGCGATGGTCCCGGGATCCTGCGTAACCTCCATATCGGTGTAGCAGGACCATCCGCCTACTTCAGGGCCCACGAACGCATCGTGCTTGCTGTTCAAATATGCAAACAGATCGTCATGGTTGACGTCCTTCACGGTCGTATTGACGTAGAATTTTCCCACGGAAGCGTGCCCTACCCCAGATTGCAGGCCGGTGTGTATCACCATGAACGTACCGTGCCGTCAACAGCGACCGCGACATCAGGCTTTCTGCCAATACATTGCAACGGGCTCTCTCCGCATACGGAACGATCGCGTCGTAGCAAGGTGCCGACAGAGGAGGCTCAGCAGACTTTTGTTTATACGGCAATTCCCCTCTGTCGTTGCGCGGTATGCCGCCAAGAAGCCATCATCCGCGATCGGCGCCCTGCACTGGCGACTATCTTTCGATACCGGCCTTGGTCCCGAAATCACGTGCGCATGAACGTTCACGCGATCGCTCGACTTCTACGTTGTTCCCAGGATCGAGGTGACGAGCGGTGAGCCCGATTGCGGGAGAAGCGGCCCCAGTGAGGACAGCATTGGGTGCCTCTCTCTCAATAGTTCCATCCGTCGCAGATGAAATGACCGGATCAGGTTGCAACCGAGACAATACCTGCGCGGGCGCGTGAGCCCACTTTGCCCTGATCGGCAGGTAAAAAACAGTTATCCCGCGAAGGTCACCCGCGTTAATATTGGTTGCGAGGTGATTTGAACCTGCAAGCTAAGCCATTGAATTTCGGTGATGCGAATGATGGGTGAAATTGGCCTATCTTGGATAAACGCTTGCCCAAATTGGATTATTTTAGCTGGAGTTGGTTGCGGGGGCGCGCAACCGTCGATATCAGCAGGGTCTTTTCCAGGCGGCGGCATAACCGGCCAGGATAGTCCAGACTTGCTTTCTAACAACTCGTTCAGCGGATGGGCTTTGTCCCCCTCGTCGCCTGCCGCTTAGCCAACCTACCGATAGCACGAAAAGGCTAAAGGCCTGACACTCGGGGCGCCACGGAGAGCCTTCCAACCGAGGAGGCAGACGTCAAAGTTGCGCCATAAGACGTCCTTGTCGAATCGGTCTGCGAATGTCCTGCTTGGGGCCGTAGGGCGACAGTCCGCTTGGGAAAGGCGTTCGTGGAAGCCGACATGTTATGCATTGATTCATGTGAGGGATCGCAGCAAGCGGCTTAAGCCTCCATCTTCGGACGATCCGGTGATCTGGTCACGCGTGACTTGCCGGCATATTGTGTATGTATGACGATGCCGACCGATGAACAAATAGAAGCGCTTGCAGCAGCGCTCGATGCTTTTGCGCGGCGGTTCAAGCTGGCTGATGCAGGGTCCGTCAGGCCGCTCACCGAAATCGACAAACAGCTTCTGCAATATGTGAACAGGCATCCCGACTGCGGGCCCACCGACGTTGCGCGCTTCCTCGCTGTGGCGACAACCACGATCTCCTCGGCGACCGATCGCCTCGCAAAACGCGGGCTTCTCGAGCGGCATCGGCCCGAAGGTGATCGGAGGGCCGTTGCCTTACGGCTTTCCAAGGCGGGCAAAACCTATGTCGCCAACCAGCAGCAGGCTTATCTCAAAATGTTTCGAACGATGCTGGAGAGGCTTTCGCCGGACGAGAGAGATAACTTTGTCGCGATGATGGCGAAAATCGCGTACTACGAAGATTGAATAGTACGTATTTCGTATTATCTTGATGCAGGGCGTAACAGTGTCTTCAGCAACCTGCACCGGGATGAAACGATGGCGATACGCATCAACGACACCGAGGTAGCCGTTCCCGACGATCCACGGGTTTCCCTGCTCGATCTCCTTCGCGAACAACTGCATCTGACCGGCACCAAGGTCGGCTGCAACCAGGGCGCATGCGGCGCCTGCACGGTCCTGATCGATGGCGAAAGGGTGCTGTCGTGCCTGACGCTTGCGATCCAGGCCGATGGACGTTCGGTAACGACGATTGAAGGATTGGGCAGCGACGCCGACCCGCATCCGCTGCAAACGGCTTTCATTGAGCATGATGGCTTTCAATGCGGCTACTGCACACCCGGTCAGATCTGCGCCGCCGTCGCGATGCTGCGCGAGATCGCTGATTGCGTGCCCAGCTACGTGACCGCAGACCTTGCCGCGCGCGCATCGCTCTCGCCCGAGGAGATACGCGAACGCATGAGCGGCAATCTCTGCCGGTGCGGCGCGCACAACGGGATTGTCGAGGCAATCCTTCAGGTGGCAAGGGAGGAAGTGATATGACCCCGTTTACCTACATGCGCGCATCCTCGATCGAGGATGCTGTAAAGTTCTCAACCCGCGAGGGGCACAGGTTGCTTGGTGGCGGGACGAACCTTGTCGACCTGATGCGCAAGGGCGTCGAGCATCCGACAGCCCTGGTGGATGTTACCGCGCTTTCATCCGAAATCCAGGAAACGGATCAGGGTGGTCTGCTCATCGGCGCGGCCGTGCGCAACAGCACGGTCGCCGCGCACCCGCTGGTCCGTACCCGCTTTCCGGTGCTCTCCCGCGCGATCCTTGCCGGCGCGTCGGCTCAGATTCGCAACATGGCGACGGTCGCCGGCAATCTCATGCAGCGCACGCGCTGCCTTTACTTCAACGATGCCGCGGGCTCGCGCTGCAACAAGCGAGAGTTGGGAAGCGGCTGCGACGCCCTTGAGGGCTTCAACCGCTATCACGCGATCATCGGCGCCTCGGGCTCTTGTGTCGCAACGCACCCCTCCGACATGTGCGTGGCGCTGGCCGCGCTCGGCGCGCAGGTTCATCTTGCCGGCGGCAAAGACGCGCGGACGGTTCCTCTTGTCGATTTTCACCTTCTGCCGGGCGAGCGGCCCGATCTGGAAACCGTGCTTGAAGCAGGCGAGATCATCATAGCTGTTGAGATCCCCGCGTCCCCGATCGCCGGCCGCTCGACCTATCGGAAGGTGAGGGATCGCGCGAGCTATGCCTTCGCGCTGGTTTCCGTTGCCGCAGCCATCACCACAAGGGATGGGGCGGTCGACGACATCCGACTCGCCTTCGGCGGCATTGCGCCGAAGCCGTGGCGAGCTTTTTTGGCCGAAAAGGCGCTACGCGGCGGCCCGGCGACGCCTGAAGCCATCGCAGCTGCGATGGACACCGAACTCGCGAGCGCCCGGCCCCTGGCCGGCAACGCCTTCAAGGTGGAACTGGCCAAGCGCACTGCCGGGGCGGTGCTTACCGAACTGACCGGAGAGGGCCGATGAGCAGAATGCAGAATGTCGTCATAGATTCGGTCAAGACGGTGCTGGGCTGGGTGCCCGAGCGCTGGGTGCCCGAGCGCTGGCTGCCCGGCGGCACGCCCGATCCCTTGATTGGGCGGCGCGGCGC